>CALBSU010000317.1 GCA_937967285.1 uncultured Acidobacteriota bacterium | reverse complement strand
TGCGCCCAGTGCCATAACCACAAGTACGATCCGTTCAGCCAGAAGGACTATTATCGGCTCTACGCCTTCTTCGAAAATTCCGAATACGAGTATGCCTATCAGACTCCGGGACAGGAGTTCTCGCGTTACGTGAAGGAGCCGGTGCTCGATCTGCCGACGCCTGCACAGGCGAACGAACGCGACCGGATCAGAGGCGAGATCGAGCGAGTCGAGAAGATCCTCAAGACGCAGACGCCTGAACTGGATGCCGCGCAGAAGCTCTGGGAACGTGAGGTCAGAGAGGCTCCGGCGAAATGGACTTTTCTCGATCCCCTCGAAGCCGTCTCGACAGGGGGCGCGAAGCTGACCCGCCAGGCCGACAGATCGCTGCTTGCATCGGGGCCGGCGCCTGAATTCGACGAATATGTCATCAAGACCCGCGCCGGTCTGAACCGGATCACCGGAATTCGTGTCGAGGCGATGGTCGATGAGAGCCTGCCGCGCGGAGGTCCGGGGCGCGATCTGTACGGCAATTTCATCCTCTCGACGATCGAGGTTGAGATCGACGGCAAGCCGGTCCGTTTCTCGACCGGCGGCTGGGACGACGGCCTGTCGAAGCTCGACGAGAAGACATTCTTCAATTACGAGATGGCGCAGATCTCAGATCGGCCGAAGGGCTGGCTGATCAATGCGACCGCCGATGATGTCAGGATGAGCCGGCAGGCGGTCTTCGTTCCGGTCAGGCCGATAACCGCAACCGGCGATTCGGAACTGACCGTCAGGCTGAAATTCCTGGCCGGCGGGCTGTGCCAGAGCATCGGCCGTGTCAGGCTGTCGGTGACATCGGCCGCGGATCCGATGAAGATAGTCGGCGTTCCGGCAGCGCTCAAACTGGTCATGGCTAAACCGGAGTCCGACCGGACGGAAAGGGAACGCGAGAGGCTTTCGGCCAATTTCCGCAGCGCTACGCCTCTGCTCGCCGCCCAGAGAAGAAAACTCGGCGACCTGCAGAAGCAGTTGCGCGATCTCGGAATCGTCACCGCCCTGATCATGGAGGAGAAGCCCGATCAGGAGACGCCGGCGACATTCATCCGCGAGCGCGGCAGTTTCCTGAGTCCGGGAGAGAAGGTCACAGCCGGAACCCCGAAAATGCTGCCCGGATTGCCGGCGGACGCCCCGGTCAATCGCCTCGGGCTGGCCCGCTGGCTGGTCGGTCGCGACAATCCGCTCACCGCGCGCGTGGCGGTCAATCGCTTCTGGGAGCAGTTCTTCGGGCGCGGCATCGTCGAGACGAGCGAGGACTTCGGATCGCAGGGCGCGCAACCCTCTCACAAGGATCTGCTCGACTGGCTGGCGGTCGAATTCATGACCGGCAGCAAGTGGAGCATGAAATCGATCCATCGGCTGATCGTCACCTCGGCGACCTATCGCCAGTCATCGACAGTCAGTCCTGAGCTGAACGAAAAAGACCCGTACAACCGGCTGCTGGCAAGAGGGCCGAGATTCAGGATGGAAGCCGAGATGATCCGCGATTCGGCTCTGGCCGCGAGCGGGCTGCTGAGCCGCAGGATCGGCGGGCCGAGCGTCATGCCTCCGCAGCCTGACGGCATCTGGAAGAATCCATACTCCGGCGCGAAATGGGAGACGGCCACCGACGACGATCGTTACCGGCGCGGCCTCTACACCTTCATCCGCCGGACTTCACCCTACCCCTCGATGATGACCTTCGACGCGACCAGCCGCGAGGTCTGCACCGTCAGAAGAGTCCGGACCAACACGCCGCTCCAGTCTCTGACGCTGCTCAACGACGACGCCTATTTCGAGATGGCGCGCGCGCTGGCCGGCAGGATGACGACCGAGGCCCGCGGAGGGATCGAAAAACAGATCGGGCACGGCTTCAGGCTTTGCACGTCGCGCCGGCCCGCAAAGAGGGAGCTTGACCGGCTCGCCGATCTCTACCGGCAACAGGCCGAATGGTATGCAGCCCATCCGGAAGATGCCGCCAGGGTCGTCGGTTCAAAGCCCTCATCGGCCGGGAACAGGTCGGAACTGGCAGCACTGACCATCGTCGCCAATGTCCTGCTCAATCTGGATGAGACAATCTCCAAACAATAGAAAGTAAAAAGTAGAAAGTAGAAAGTAGAAAGTAGAAAGAAAAAACAAAGTTCGAGATTCGGTTTACACAGCAACTGAAAATGGAGAAGACCAACAACATGAACAAGCGGAACAGCGGAAGACTGGCTCTGATCGTAATCGCGATGACTCTTCTGACAGCCCTTCTCATCGTGCCCGGAAGCATACTCGGCCAACAACCGGGGCAGCAGGGACAACCGGGCCAGCAGGGGCAGCCCGGCCAACCCGGACAGCCCGGAATGGTGCAGATGATCACGCCTCCGTACGAATCGCCGAAGGCGGAGCCGCGAGTGATCACTCCGCCCGCGGAGCCGGGAGCGCCGCCCTCGGATGCGAAGGTGCTCTTTGACGGCAAGGACCTCTCCGGCTGGCGGAGCGTTCGTTTCGGCGGCGATGCGCGATGGGAAGTCAGGGAC
>CALBSU010000316.1 GCA_937967285.1 uncultured Acidobacteriota bacterium | reverse complement strand
CTCGCTTCACCCGGGGCTATTTTCTGACGCCCGCTCCGCGGGCTGAGCAGTTACTCTACTTTCTACTAATTCCGGGAGTATCCGATGAAAAAGGTGCTGCTGTTGTTCATCCTGCTGTTTCTGCTGCTGCTCGGGGTGCTCTTCTACAGGACGCTCTTCTTCACATCCAGACAACTGACCAGCGTGCCGGCGTCGACGATCTCGGTCGATGCGGGCACGGCGGCTGAGCACCTGGCGGGGGCGGTCAGATTTCAGACGGTTTCGAATCAGGGCAGCGCGGGCATCGATGTCGAGGCCTTCAGCGGGCTGCACAAGTATCTGCAGGAGACCTATCCGCTGACGCACGAGAAGCTGACCCGCGAGGTGATTGCGGAACACAGCCTGCTCTACACCTGGAAGGGCACGCAGGAAAAGCTCAAGCCGATCATCCTCATGTCGCATCTTGACGTCGTTCCGGTGCCTCCCGGCTCGGAGAGTTCATGGACGCATCCGCCGTTTTCCGGGGACATCTACGGCGGTTACGTCTGGGGCCGCGGCACGATGGATGACAAGGTCGGCGTGATCGGGTTACTGGAAGCCGTCGAAAAGCTGCTCGGTCAGGGGTTTCAGCCCGGCAGAACGATCTACCTCGCATTCGGACACGACGAGGAGATCGGCGGGGTGAAGGGAGCGGCGTCGATCGCGGCCAGACTGAAGGAGATCGGGGCCGAGGCGGAGTTCACGCTCGACGAGGGGATGACGATCATCGACGGCGTGATTCCCGGCCTGGCGAATCCGATGGCGCTGATCGGGATAGCCGAGAAGGGCTATGTCAGCCTGGAACTGAGCGTCTCAGCCGAGGGAGGTCATTCATCGATGCCTCCGCGGCATACCGCCATCGGAATTCTCAGTACCGCGATCGAAAAGCTCGAAAACAATCCGATGCCGCACAAGCTGCGGGGGCCGACACTTCAGGCCTATCATTACATCGGACCGGAGATGGGTCTCGGCGCGCGTCTGATCTTCGCCAATCTGTGGCTCTTCAATCCGCTGGCGATCAGACAGATATCGCGATCGCCGGCCGGCGACGCGAGCATCCGGACGACAACGGCCGTCACGATGATCGACGGCGGCGTCAAGGAGAACGTCCTGCCGACGCGGGCCCGCGCCGTGGTCAACTTCAGGATTCTGCCCGGCGATACGATCAGCAAGGTCAGGGACTATGCCGAATCGGCGATCAACGATCCGAGAGTCAGGATCAGTCTGTACGGCGACTTCAGAAACGAGCCTTCTCCGGTCTCGGACGTCAATTCGCACGGTTTCGGGCTGATTCAGAAGTCGATCATGCAGTCGTTCCCCGGCACGCTGGTGGCGCCGAACCTGGTCGTCGGAGGCACCGACACGAAACATTACGAGAAACTCAGCAAAGACATCTACCGCTTTCTGCCGATCCACCTGAAACAGGACGATCTGAAGCGTTATCACGGAATCGACGAGCGGGTCGGGGTCGATAACCTCGGCCGGATCGTCGTCTTCTACTCTCAACTGATCCTGAACGCCGCCGGCGGATGAGGAGAGGATGATGAATCAACCACCGTATCGCGACGTGACCGTCGGAGCGCTGCTGACGAGGCTCTCGGAGACGTTGCCCGGCAACGAGGCGCTGGTCTGTCACGATCTGCGGATGACGTTCGCGGAGCTGGAGCAGGAGGCGAGAACGATCGCGCGCGGCCTGATGGCCTGCGGGGTCGAGCGTGGAGAGCGGGTCGCGGTCTGGGCGACCAATGTGCCCGAATGGGTGGTCCTTCAGTTCGCTCTGGCAAAGGTCGGGGCGATCCTGGTTACGGTCAACACTTCGCTTCGCGCGCATGAGATCGAATATCTGCTGCGGCAGAGCGAGGCCGCGACCATCCTGACGATCGACGGTTACAGGGAGGTCGATTACATCGCCAGCCTGAGGGAGATCGGCGCCGTCGGAGGGAACGCGCTGCCGGCGCTCAAACGGACGTTCTACATCCCACGCCACGCCGGAGATGAATGCCCCGAAGGTCTGACTCCGTATGCGATTCTGCGCGAAAAGGCCGTCGAAGTTAGCGATGCCGAACTCGATGCGCGTGAATCCGGAGTCGGAATCGACGACGTCATCAACATGCAGTACACCTCTGGGACGACCGGATTCCCGAAAGGCGTCATGCTCTCGAGCCGGAACATGGTCAACAACGGCTACTGGCTGGGACTCGGGCTCGGCTACACATCGAGTGATCGCCTCTGCCTGTGCGTTCCGCTCTTCCACTGCTTCGGGTGCGTGATCGGCGTCCTCGGAGCATACACGCACGGCGCCGGCCTCTATCCGATCGAATACTTCGATCCGCGCAGGGTGCTCGAAACGATCGAACGCGAAAAGTGTACTTCCGTCTACGGCGTACCGACGATGTTTCTGGCCGAGATGGAGCATCCTGACTTCCGTTCGTTCGACCTGAGTTCGCTCAGAACGGGAGTCATGGCCGGATCGCTCTGCCCCGAGGCGCTCATGCGGCGCGCCATCGACGAGATGCACCTGAGCGAGATCACGATCATCTACGGGCTGAC
>CALBSU010000315.1 GCA_937967285.1 uncultured Acidobacteriota bacterium | reverse complement strand
ATATGAAGCCGGCCAGCGTGCTGTTCTTCAATCGTTATACGAGCAATCCGAGCAATCCGCAGCAGGGGGACACGCAGATCAGCATCACGAATCTCTCGCAGAGTTCGTCCGGATACATGCATCTCTTCCTGGTGGACGGGAGCACCTGCTCGGTGGCCGACTTCACTCTGGGCCTGACGCCGAACCAGACCGTCTCGTTCCTGATGAGCGATTTCGATCCGGGGATTCAGGGATACATCGTCGGAGTTGCGACCGACGGCAGCACGCCGACTCAGTTCAACTGGTTCGCCGGGCACGCCTCGATTCGCGAGGCCGAGGGACCGAACGGTCGTTCCGGCATCATTCCGGCCGTCGGCATCTCGAAGAAGTCTCCGGGAGAGATCTCGCCGAAAGGTGACGGCTCCTACAGCATCGTCTTCAACGGAGCCGAGTACGAACAGCTTCCGACTTCGGTCGCGCTGACGAGCTTCAACAGCCAGACCACCGAGAACACGAACCTGATCATCTATTCGCCGACCAACAATCTGATGCTCGGTTCGGCCGACTCGATCAGCGTTTTCACTCTGATCTATGACGATACGGAGAAATCGCTCTCCAGCTCGTTCTCCTTCAGATGCTATCTGAACAACAGCCTGACGAATCTGTTCAATCGCGGAGGCGGCATCAACCGCCACGTGCCGTTCGGCAGAACTGGCTGGATCAGAATGTCGGCCTCAGGTCGTCCGCTGCTCGGCTCTGTGATCACCAAGGGACCTGTCTTCCAGGGCGCGTATAACCTGTATACGATCTCCCTGCTCAGTTCATACGAGATCACCTTGCCGGTGTTTTAGTCGAAACGCAGAGGGAATAAAACGCCAAGACGCCAAGAGCGCCAAGGTTAATTCTTGAAACGAAGTCCCGGGTTCCAGCCAAGCGGCGTACGCCAAATGATTGGAACTGGTAGACAGTTTTCACTGATTAACCTTGGCGCTCTTGGCGTTTAATCCCTTGGCGCTCTTGGCGTTTAATCCCTTGGCGCCTTGGCGTTTAATCCCTTGGCGCCTTGGCGTTTAATCCCCCACTTTCATTCACTTCTCAGGACGACCATCGGATCGACTCGGGCGGCACGGCGCGCCGGTATCAGGCAGGCGGCCAGAGCGACGATCAGGACGATCAGACTGATCACAGTCAGAACGATCGGATCGGTTGTGCTGACCTGATAGAGCTGATTTTCGCCCAGCCTGGTGAGGGCGATCGAGCCGGCGAGCCCGAGGATGAGACCGAGTGCGACCAGTTTGAGCCCCTGGAAGACCACAAGTTTGAGGATATCGGTCGAGCCGGCGCCGAGTGCGATCCGGATTCCGAGTTCTCCGGTCCGCTGAGAGACCGAATAACTGAGAACGCCGTAGAGTCCGATCACCGACAGCGCGAGTCCGAGGACGGCGAAGAGAATTACGAGCCTGGATATGAATCGCGGGTAGGAGAGCGATTCCTCGCGATACTGATTCATGGTCTTGACGTCCATAATGGGCAGTTCCGGGTCGAGGCGCCTGATTATCGACTTGAGCGGATTGACGAGCGTCGACGGATCGCCTGAGGTTCTCACCAGGAGGGTGATTCCGGCATTGACGAACTGGGCCTGCGGCACGTACATCTCCGGTCGGACATCGTCGCTCAGACTGCGATGCCTGACGTTGCCGACGACGCCGACGATCTCCTTCGGACCCTCTCCGCCCCACCCGAGCTTGAGTCTTTTTCCGATCGGATTCTCACCGCCCAGGTGCTCCCTGACGAAAGCCTGATTGACGATCGCGACCGGTCTCGATTTCGGATCGTCCTGAGCGGTGAAGGCTCTGCCCGCCATGACCGGGATGCCGATAGTAGAGAAGTACCCGGCTCCGATGAATCTCAACTGGGCGGCCTGTTTCTCGCCGGCCGTAGAGGGGCGCTCGAGGACTTCAAAATAGGTATTGTTCTCGTTCGAGGTCAACGGCACGCACTGCGCGTAGCTGACATCGCGAACTCCGGGAAGACGCCGGGCCTCGGCCTCGACTTTGGAAAGGAAGAGGTTGATGCCTTCCGGACTGAATCCCTGATTGTAGTAGCGTTCCTGGGGAAGCACGAACTGCGCGGTCAGAATATTGGACGTCTCGAATCCGGGGTTGACCTGTTGAAGATTAATGAGGCTTTTGATGAGCAGTCCGGCTCCGACCAGGATGGTCATCGACAGCGCGAGCTGACCGATGATGAGCGTGTTTCGGAGGCCGGATCCGGCTCGGGAGACGGTTAAGCCACCGTCCTTCATCGCCTGAGTGACGTCGGTTCGGGCGGCCTGCCAGGCGGGCGCTATTCCGCAGATTATGCCGGTCAGCGCCGCGGCGGCAAAAGTGAACAGGAGGACTCGCCAGTCGGGCGACAGCCCGGTGATCCGCGGCACATCGGCCGGCATGGTCGAGACGAGCAGGTCGACGCCCCATTGCGAGACGAGCAGTCCGATCAGTCCGCCGATCAGGGCGAGCAGCAATCCTTCCGTTACCATCTGCCGAATGATCCGGCCTCTACCGGCGCCGAGTGCAGCCATGATCGCTATCTCGCGCTGCCTGCCCAGCGAGCGGGCCAGCATCAGGTTGGCAACATTGACGCAGGCGATCAGCAGGATGGCGGCGACCAGTCCCATCAGCAGCCAGAGCATCGGCTTGAGGTCGGAGATGAGCAGGTCGCGCAGTCCGATCACCGACGCACCGGACTTGCCGTTCGACTCAGGGTACTCCGCGCGCATTCCCGCAGTGACCGACTCCAGTTCCTCGCGCGCGCGGTCGATGGTCGCGTCCGGCTTGAGACGGGCCACGACGGCGGCATAGGCGCGGTAACCGCGGCTGGCGTTCGGCGTGCCCGCACGTGCCGGATCCCCCATCTTGGCTATAGTTGCCCAAAATCCCACGGGTTCGTTCTGCAGCGGGAGGATTCCTTCGGGCAGAACGCCCGTCACCTGTAACACATCGCCCTGCACCCTGATCCTGCGACCGATGATCCGTGGATCGCCGCCGAACCTCGACTGCCAGACGGAATGGCTGAGCATCACCGCCTGCGCGCCCTCGGAACCTCCCGGGAGATCGTCCTCGTCCCTGAAGAGACGTCCGAGCGCTGGTTTGATCCCCAGAGTGCGAAAGAAACCGGCCGAGACGATCGCTCCAGTCAGACGCTCCGGTTCCCCGCCCTCGACCACTGTCACATCGGTCAACTGGATTATCCCCATCGAAGAGAATGACCGGACGCGCTTCTCCCAGTCCCTGAAATTCAGATACGAGACGCCTCGATCCTCCCACGGCGCATCCGTGCGATTCTCGCGCAGCACAACCAGCCGCTCCTCCTCCGGATACGGCAACGGACGCAGCATCACGGCATTGATCACCGTGAAAATCGCTGTGTTGGCCCCGATTCCCAGCGCCAGCGTCAGAACGGCGATTATCGTGAACCCCGGTCTCTTCATCAGCATCCGGGCGCCATATCTGACATCCTTCATTATCGAATCAATCATCACTTACGGATCCTCCTGCGGTCGGTCATGCGGATAAATTCGGAATGCATAACTCAACAACCGTGCCAGAGTAAAATCGGCCTTTTTCGTTGATTTTTATCGGATTTTTTGGATGAAACTGTCCGCTGGCGGGAATTCCACATCCCATATTCGGAATGAACCAGGAAGATGCGAAGCGCCGCGCAGGAACGGCGCTTCGCGCGGGATCGAAAACTAATTTTTCGCCTTGAGGATGTCCCGGATCTCCGTCAGCAG
>CALBSU010000314.1 GCA_937967285.1 uncultured Acidobacteriota bacterium | reverse complement strand
GCCATTCGAAGAGATTCAGGTGCACGGCATACGGCGCCGGGCTGTCGAACGCCGTTTCGTACTGGGGCACCGCCGATATCATCCATCAGCGGGAGCGGCTGCACGGAGGTACTCCGTGGACGGCCCGCGAGATGTTCGAGGAGCAGTCTCCGCTGACTCATCTGACCAAGGCCTCGACCCCGACTCTGATCTTCCACGGAGAGAAGGATGAACGCGTCCCGCTCGGCCAGTCCCGCGAGAGTTACAGGACGCTCAAACGACTGGGCGTGCCCGTCAAACTGGTAGTTTATCCTGACCAGGGCCACGGTCTGACCGTCCCGAGCTATCAGCTCGACAAGATCCGCCGCGAACTGGATTGGATTGAAAAGTATGTAGTGGGCAGAGTGAAGTAGGCGGTATGCAGTAGGCAGTAGTCAGTAGGTAGTAAAATTCGTATTTTGAAAAATCGCTGGTGTAATAAGTTCTGCTTTCAATAAAGCTCAGTCTGCCCTCTGCATACCGCCTACCGCCTACTGCCTACCGACTACTGCCTACTGCATACCGCCTACTGCTTACTACTCACCGCCTGCTGGAATCTGGAAACTTCTTCCTATACAATCCCCGTTTACATCTTCCTTTGAATCACCATATTCGGAGAAATCTAAATGACGACACAAAGCAATACAGCAGGGAAGCCGGGGAAGCTGGCGATCCTTGTAGGAGGGGGGCCTGCGCCGGGGATCAATGCGGTCATCTCGGCGGCGGCGATCAAGGCGATCAACGAAGGCTTCGAGGTGGTCGGCGTGCAGGACGGTTTCAAGTGGCTGGTCCGGAAGGACACGTCGAAGATCCGGCCGTTGACGATCGACGATGTTTCGCGGATCCACCTGCTGGGCGGATCGGTGCTCGGCACTGCTCGTGAGAACCCGACGAAATCGGAAGAGAAGATGGCGGCGGTGATCGAGACGCTGAAATCCGCCGGAGTGACGCATCTGGTGACGATCGGCGGTGACGACACGGCGCTCTCATCGAGCACGGTTGCGGCACGTTCCGACATCCACACGGTCCATGTGCCGAAGACGATCGACAACGATCTTCCGCTGCCGGACCACATCCCGACTTTCGGCTATCAGACGGCCCGTCACGTCGGGACTGAGATCGTGCAGCATCTGATGGAGGACGCGCGGGCCACGCGCCGCTGGTACATCATCGTCGCGATGGGGCGGCAGGCGGGACATCTGGCGCTCGGCATCGGCAAGGCGGCCGGCGCGACTCTGACGCTGATCCGCGAGGAGTTCCCGGAGGAGAAGGTCCCGTTCAGCAGGATCTGCGACATCATCGAGGGCGCCATCATCAAGCGCCGGGCGACGGGCCACCAGTACGGCGTGGCGATTCTCGCCGAAGGGCTGATCGAGAAGCTCGATGAGAACGAACTCAAGGACCTCGAGGATGTCGAGAAGGACGAGTTCGGACATATCCGTTTCGCAGAGGTCGATCTGGCCCGCAAGGTCAAGGTCGAGCTGGTCGGACGGTTCAGGCATCGGGGGATCAGGATCATGATCACCAACAAGAACATCGGTTATGAGCTGCGCTGCGCCGATCCGATCGCATTCGATATGGCCTACTGCCGGGAGCTCGGCAACTCCGCGATCAGGTTCCTGGTCGGCGGAGGCAGCGGCGCGATGGTCAGCGTTCAGAACGGCCGACTCGTCCCGATGCTCTTCTCGGACATTCGCGATGAGAAGACGGGCAAGACGCGGGTCCGGAATGTGAATGTCGCCGGCAAGACCTATCGTGTGGCGCGCGATTACATGCTGCGCCTCGAACCGGGAGACTTCGAGAAACCCGAGCTGGTCGCCAAACTGGCCACCGCCGCCAACCAGACAGTTGAACAGTTGAAGGAGAGGTATCTATGACGATCAGGAGACTGGGGGTATTGGTCGGCGGAGGTCCGGCGCCCGGCATCAACGGCGTGATCTCTGCGATTGCGCTGCACGCGCACGACATCGGGATCGCGCCGATCGGATTTCAGGACGGCTTCGAATGGCTGGCCCAGCGATACACGGACGAACAGCATGAACTGACTGTCGACGAGGTTTCGCGGATTCATCTGGACGGCGGCAGCATCCTCGGCACATCGCGCGCCGATCTGACGCGCGATCCCGAAGCGCTCGATAATGCGGTGGCCGCGCTCAGCAAGCTGGAGATCGATGCTCTGGTGGCGATCGGCGGCGACGACATGATCGCCAGCGCCAGGGCCGTCTCGCAGAAGGCCGGAATCAGCGTCGTGCTCATCCCGAAGAGCATCGACAACGACATCGCTCTGCCGGCGAATCTCAACATCCTCGGATACGAGACGGCGCGCCATACCGGCGTCGGCATCGTTAGGAGCCTGCTCTTCGACGCCAAGACTACCGGCCGCTGGTACATCGGCGTGACCATCGGACGGCCGACCGGTCACCTGACGCTCGGCATCGGAGCGGCGGCCAGCGCCACCTGCACCATCATTCCGGAGGAGTTTTCATCCGAGATCATCTCGCTTTCGGACATCTGCGACATCGTCGAGGGATCGATCGTCAAGCGGGCGGCGATGGGCAAGAACCACGGAGTCGTTCTGCTCTCCGAGGCGCTCTCCGAGAGGTTCAGTCCCGACGAGGTCAAGGAGCTGCAGGACGTCGACAGGGACATGCAGGGCAACATCCGCGTGGCTGAGATCGATCTGGCACGCAAGGTCAAGAGCGCGGTTCAGGCCCGCCTCGAGAAGCGTGGCCGGAAGGTGACCGTCGTCGACAAGACGATCGGATACGAACTGCGCTGCGCGCCGCCAATTCCGTATGACGCCGAGCACGCCCGCGATCTCGGGTATGCCGCGGTCGACTATCTCGTCTCGGGCAACTCCGAGGCTGTGATCGCCGTTCAGGACGGAGAGTTCACTCCGATTCCGTTCGACAAAATGGTCGATTCCGAGACCGGCGCCGGAAAGATCCGGCACGTCGATGTCAAAACCGAGAGCTATCGCATCGCACGGGATTACATGGTCCGGCTCGAGCCGGCCGACTTCCTCGATCCGGCCTGGGTTGATAAACTTTCAGATGCCGCGGGTCTGAGCCCGGCGGAGTTCAAACAGCACTTCGCCAAACTGGCCTGAAAATCGATCAGGTGACACTGAGGCGGAGTCCGTGCATGATCGATGCGCGGACTCCGACGATTCAAAGGAAAAGGAGAAAGTAGATGAGATTCAAGGTTTCCGCAGTTGCCGCAGGTTTGTTTCTGATGGCCGGGCTGATCATGGCCGGGTATTATCCCGGCGCGACGGCCGAGCCGGCCGCCGACCATACGAAGGCCGTGGCTGTCCTCCATCCGACCGAGGGCAATACCGTCAAAGGGACCGTCACCTTCACTCACGAGGGCGGGGCGGTCAAGGTCCAGGCGCACCTCTCGGGGCTCAAGCCGGGGAATCACGGATTCCACATCCATGAGTTCGGCGACTGCAGTGCCAAGGACGGGACCTCAGCCGGCGGACACTTCAACCCGGCGAGCATGCCTCACG
>CALBSU010000313.1 GCA_937967285.1 uncultured Acidobacteriota bacterium | reverse complement strand
TCAACCGAAACTGCGATGGAAGCTGAACGTGATTCTTCCGTGAAGGTTGCGCTCTACATTCCGCGTGTTTGCATCTTTTTACTGGAGAGCACCTGTCTATGACAAGAAGAATGAGAATCCTGATCGGAATAGCGCTGCTGGCTTTGTGTGCGCAGATCGTTCCCGTCACGAACGCGAAGACCGAGCCGAAACAGACCTGGAATCAATGGAGAGGCCCCGGTCGCGACGGCAAGGTTGCGGGACCGCGCTGGCCCGGACGGATCAATAACGCCAACCTCGACAAGCTGTGGCGCGTTGAACTGGCGCCGAGCTACTCCGGCCCGATAGTTTCTGAAACCGCGGTCTTCGTGACCGAGACGAAGGACAAGTCGACCGAGATCGTCCGCGCGCTCGACCGCGCGACCGGCCGCGAGCTCTGGAAGACTGAGTGGGCCGGCGCGATCAGCGTTCCGTTCTTCGCAAAATCGCGCGGCGACTGGATTCGCGCCACTCCGGCTTACGACGGGAAGACCCTTTACGTCGCCGGCATGCGCGACGTGCTGATCGCTCTCGATGCAAAGACCGGCGCCGTGCAGTGGCGGATCGACTTCGTCAAGGAGTACAACGCTCCGGTTCCCGACTTCGGCCAGGTCTGCTCTCCGCTGGTCGACGGCGATTTCGTTTACATGCAGGCCGCCAACGCCGTGGTCAAGATCAACAAGAAGACCGGCAAGATCGTCTGGCGTTCGTTCGAGAACGGAAAGACGATCATGGAGAGCGGCGCATTCTCTTCGCCGATCATCGCCGAGATGGCGGGCAGACGGCAACTGATCGTTCAGTCGCGCGAGGAACTGGCCGGCCTCGATCTCGAATCCGGCGCCCCGCTCTGGCAGCTCAAGGTCCCGTCCTTCCGCGGCATGAACATTCTGACTCCGGTCGTCTTCGGAGACTCGATCTTCACCAGCAGCTATCAGAACAAGTCATGGTTCTTCAACGTCTCCCGGACGGGCGGCACGTTCTCGGTCGCCGAGGCGTGGAACAATACCGCTCAGGGTTACATGTCGACGCCGGTGGTCATCGACGGGTACGCCTACCTTCACCTGGCCAACCAGCGCATGACCTGCATCGACCTCAAGACCGGCGAGCGAACCTGGACGTCCAAACCCTACGGCAAATACTGGTCGATGGTCGCACAGGGAGATCGCATCCTCGCGCTCGATGAACAGGGCAAGCTGCTGCTGATCAAGGCCAATCCGAAGGAGTTCGAACTGATCGACGAAGTTCAGGTCAGTGACGATGAATGCTGGGCCCACCTGGCGATCGTCAACGACGAGATCTACATCCGCGAACTCCGCGCCATGACCGCGCTCCGCTGGAACAGCCAGAAGGACCTTTCAATCCGGTAATGAAGTTTGATCCACAAAGGTCACAAAGAAGCACAAAGATATAATCGACACAATTCCCTTTGTGAAACTTCGTGACCTTTGTGGATTATTCTCTCACTGAACTCAATCACTCTTATTGAGAATCACTTCGACCTCGAATCCCGTCGGCGAGAGGTTCCTGGCGCTGACGCTGCCCCGGCACGCTTCGACGCAGGTTTTAACGATCGCCAGCCCAAGCCCCGTTCCGCCCGTCTCGCGTGAGCGATGGGATTCCAGTCGATAGAACGGATCGAAGAGCCGGTCGACCTCCGGTTCGGGGACTCCGGGTCCCTTGTCTGACACGGTCAGGACGACCTGATCCTCGCGGGTCGCGGCGGCAACACGAATCGGTCCCGCATCGCCGGCATAGCGGATCGAATTGCGGACGAGATTGGCGATCGCGCGCGAGAGGAGCTCCGGCTGAGCCTGCACCAGTAAATCATCGGCGACGGAGATCTCGATATTACCGGCGCCTCCGGTTTCGCGCTCGATCACCTGATCGACGACCTCGCGCAGCCTGACCGGCATCAGTTCGACTTCGGCGCTTTTCAATCCCGCCCGGGCATACGCCAGCAGCTCGCTGACCAGTTTGGACATATGCCGCACCTCTTCCTGTGCGTCGCCGACATACTCCCGGTTCCGGCCGTCGGTGCGCTCTTCCAGTATCCCGAGCGCGAGCTGCATCCGCGCCAGCGGCGAGTTCAATTCGTGCGAGATGTCGCCGAGGAATCTCTTCTGGCCCGTTACGAAACCCGATAATCGCGTTGAAAGATGATTGATCGCGCGCCCCAGCCGTCCCAGCTCGTCGCCCCGCGCATCATCGACGCGCATATCGAACTTGCCCTCGGCGATCTGCTCAGTCGCCGCCGTCATCGACTTGATCGTCCGCGTCAGGCTCCTCACGAACGGAAACCAGAGCAACGCCGAAAGACCGAGCACGATCAGGATCATGATCGCCCACGGCACCGGATCGAAGAACAGCCCGTGGCCTGAGATCGAATCCGAGACGGCCAGCAGGGTCGCCCTCGTCGGCCCCCGCGCCCCGGTCTCGAAGATCGGAACGCGGACTCCCACCCAGTACCTGGTCGGATTCGCTGTCCTGACGTTGAAGATCGGCGGCCGTCGCCGGGGATACGTCTGCCGTCGCGAATAACTGCGCCCGGAATTGCCCGAAAACTGCCTGCCCATCAGCGCCCGCACTTCGTCCGGCAGCGGAGCATCGCTGCCCCCGAGCCTCCGACCGTCAGCCGCGTAGAGAATGAAATCAACCTGCCAGGTCTCGGAATACCTGCTCAGAATCGCGTTTCGCTCCTCCTCAGTCTGATCGGCCATCTCGAGCGACATCAGCTGAGCCAGCGTGTCGATGCGCATGGCCGAATCTCCGCGCATCGGAGATTCCGGGTCCAGCCGAAACTGGAAATTGAAAAAGACCAGCAGGACCGCGCCGAGCACGATCAGATTCAGGAAGAACCAGAGCAGAATCTTTGTGTAAAGCGAAAATCGTATCTTCATGCTTCTTCCGGCCTGCTGATCAGCATGTATCCCGCCGATCTGACAGTTTTGATGTATCTCGGATTCTTCGGATCGTCATTGAGCTTGCGGCGCAGGCTCGAGATGTGAACGTCGATCGAACGATCGAAGACCTCGTAGTCCCTGCCGCTGATCTCGTCCAGCAGCCGGTCGCGGCTCATAACTCGATCCGCCGACCGGGCGAGCGTCACCAGCAGGTCGAATTCGACCGGCGTCAGCGACAGGATCTGCCCGCCCTCGATGGCCTGACGCGATGCCGGATTGATCCGCAATTCGCCGATCGCAATCTCGTCGTCGTTCTCGGCCTTCTGCGACTGAGTCATGTTCGAGCGCCTCGTCACCGCCCGCAGCCGCGCCAGCAGCTCGCGAGTCGAAAACGTCTTCGGCAGATAATCGTCGGCGCCGATCTCGAGGCCGACGATACGGTCCGATTCGTCGCCGAGCGCGGTCAGCATCAGCACCGGCACCGTCGACGACTGCCGGATCCGCCGCAGCACCTCGAACCCGTCCATCCCCGGCAGCATGACGTCCAGGATCACAGCCTGAAAATCCCCGGCCAGCGCCTTCTCCAGCCCGGCCGGTCCGGTCCCCGCGCTCTCGACGTCATATCCCATCGGATCGAGGTAATCCTTCACCAGACGGCACAGCTTCGGATCGTCGTCGATGATCAGCACCCTTGTTTTATCGTAGCTTTCAGTCAATTCAGTTCAATCTCCGCAGCCAGTTTACAACCGCCCGCCGGCAATGACATCAGCCTTTACATAACCTTTACAAAAAAGGGTCGCGGGCCAATAAAATCTTTACCCTCGGCGGCTAAAGTAACACTCGACGGCAGGAGACGGAATGTTCACGGGCGTGAGCGGCCGCTGCCGGAATCGGTCAAAGGATGAGGAGGAAGATATGACGAAGAAGAGTATTTTCGCAGCGGTTATCGCACTTGGTCTGGTTTTCGGCGCCGTCGGCCTGACGGTCGCTCAGGATCAGTTCCGCGGTCAGCGTCGCCACTTCGACGGCCCCGGCTTCGGCGGCCCTCGCGGAGGAGGCTTCGGCTTCAGAGGTCTCGATCTGAGCGACGCCCAGAAGGAGCAGCTCAAGGCGATCCATCAGAAGGCGTTCGAGAGCACGAAGCAGTATCGCGAGCAGCTGCGCGCCATTCACGAGGAGATGAAGACCGCCACCGCCAACGGCGTCTTCAATGAAGCGGCCGTCCGAGCCATCGCCACGCGCGCGGCCCAGGTCGAGGTCGAACTGCACGTGATCAATGTCCGGACCCGTACCGAGGCCTACAACATTCTGACGCCCGAGCAGAAGGCCAAAATGGCCGAGTTCGAGGCCAAACGCGCCGAACGCCGGCAGAACCGGCGCGGCCCCGGAAAAACCAACTTAACAAAGTAACGGCCACGCCTGTAGAGGTTAATGAAATTTTTGACAGGATTGACAGGATTTGACAGGATAAATTTAAAGCATAAAGAATGTCTGATATCTGAAATGTTGGACATTACAGAATAAAATGCTTTTTAGATCCTTCGAATAATCCTGTAAATCCTGTCAAATCCTGTTAATCCTGTCGGAAATAAACTTCCTTTAAAGGCTGAGTGGTAACTAAACAGGCGCCGCGCTTCAGGTTATTCGGGGTTCCACCAGCAGGGCCCCTTCTCTTTTATGGCCTCGACAGCACGGCTGCGGATGTCGATCATCCGCTCAGCGGTCAGTCGCCTGAAATCCTGAGCTGCCGCGAATGCGGCGTCCTGTTCGTTGGGAAAGCTCAGGCCGAGCAGCGTCACATCGGGATCGAGGGTCATGGTGTAGTGAACGCAGTCCTCGACGCTCAGGCGCGGGAGCGCTGCGGCCGAATCGTCAATCCCTCCCGATGAGAGCTTCCCGCGCGGACGCAACTGGAGCGGCTGGTTATAACCGGTCGTGTCGCCGAGCAGTTTTCCGGCACCGAACGTCTTGAAACAGACCGTCCCGACGCCGCGGCTCAGCGCCAGCGGCAGAATCTCCGTCACATACCGCTGATCGACAAAGGGCCCGAGCGGAAACATGACGATGTCGCACAAGCCCGCATCGATCGCGGCATGCAGCACATCGGGATTGTGCGACGAGATCCCGCGAAACCTCGTCTTTCCCGCCCTGACGCAGTCGTCGAGCTGGTCGAAACCGCCTCCCGGTTCCGTCAGCTGATGAAAAATCTCCATCGAATTGAGCGCGTGAAAGACGAATGCGTCGGTGTGATCCAGTCCCATCCTCGAAAGCGAAGCGTCGATTTGAGGCCCGACAGGCTCTTCCAGTTCATCTATCTTATTAATGATGAACATCCGGTCGCGCACGCCTCTGACCGCCTCTCCGACGATCTGCTCTGAATATCCGTCCTCGTACATCGGCGCCGTGTCGATCAGATTGAGCCCGGCGTCGATCGCCCGGCGCGCCGTCTCGACGCATGTCTCGATCGGCAGATTGCGGTCGGCCAGATCGCCGATCCCGATCGCCGTTGCGATGAATCCCGTCCGCCCCAGCTCGCGCCGCGGATGAAACTTCAGGCCGCTTCCCGTCACCTACTTCGCCTCCTGCTTCTTCCTGACATAGATCGCGTCGAAGACCGTCTCCCATTCCATGCCTTTGTTCCTCGAGACCTCGATCACCTGCCGGACCCGCCCGTCCTTGAGCGGTGTCAGCGTCGTCCGGTCGATGTAGGACCTGCCGCCCTGAAGCGGAATCGCTCCCTGAAACCGCAGGCCGCCGTCCTCCAGCTTCATGGTCAGATACTTCTCCTTGACGCCCCCCGGAGTCATCGCGTTCTCGGTCACCCAGACCTGGCTCCATTTGTCGATCATCTTCTGATAGTAGAAGAGGCTTTTGCCCTCCTTCCCATCGGCATCCGTCCAGTTCTCGATGATCGCGCAGCCTTTCAGCATCTTCTCGATCCGGTTGGTCCCGACCTTCTTCCCTTCGACCAGAACATCCCAGTCTCCGAGCCAGAAATCGAGCGTCCTGTATGCCGGGTCCGCCTCGCAGCTCTGCGGTTCCTGCGAGCGAACTTCCGGCATCAGGATGCAGAACGTCAGCAGCATCGCAAATACAACTTTTCTCATGGCCTGGTCCTGAACTTCATTGTGTATGGTTTGAGGGGAAATCCTTCCCGGGTTCTGAACGACTGCTCGGTCAGGATGAATTCATAGCTGGTCGCCGGATTCATCTTCAGTTGCAGGGTCAGCCTCTTCCCGTCCTCGCCGTAACCGATGACCTTGACGATCGGAAACTGCGCGGGACCTCCCGGGCCGAAATTTATCGAGACGCCCTTCGGCTCGAGCGGCCGGTCGAATGTGAACGTGATCTCGGTAATCGACGGATCGACATCCTGCGCTCCGTTCGCAAACGGAGCCGTCGACTGCACCGACGGCCGGGCAGAGTTGAAATCAGCAACCAGTCCGTTTATCCGTGGCGCCAGGCCGTCGTAGAACCTGATCACCTCCGGCATGAACGCTCTGAACTTCAGATACTTTTTCCGCTCGCTCTCGTAGCGGCCAAGCAGGCCGACCAGGTCCTCCATCCAGAGGAACCCGATGTTCCGCTCATCGATCACCCTCTTGCGTCGGATCTCTTCATTCTGATCGTGCTCGATGATGTATCGAATAACAGCCGCCCTGACCAGCGATTCGAGCATCATCGTCTGCCAGGTCCCGTAGGCCAGTCTCTTCATCTCACCCGCCACCGGCTGATAAATCTTCGATCCCGCATCACGGAAGCCCTTCTCATTGGCGTATACCAGCGGATTGATGAACGAATGATTGTATTCGTGAATGATCGTCGGCAGCAGGCGATCATCGTAGAGCGGCGCGCCCTGATCATCGAATCGCCAGGTTCCGATGATCGCGAACAGGTCCTCGCGCCCGTCCGGGAGTACGACCTTCGGTCCGAAATTGCCTCCGCCGTTGAGCAGTCCGATCAGCAGATGGAACTCTCCCGCCGGTTTTTCGCCGTAAAACCGGCCGTACCAGCCGAACTCGACCTTCGTCAGAAGCTGCTGAAACCGCCCCTCGGCCTCACGGTACATCGCATCGTGCGACTCGAAGAAGGCTTCACAGCCGGCATCCTTGTAGAATTCGGCCAGCAGCTTTGCGAAATTCTCGCCGTCGCTCTTCCCCCACCGCTTGTCCGGAACGAGATCCGAGAAAGCCACCCGCGGAGTCAGCGCCGGCGGCTGATTCAGATGCACCGCCATCGACATGACCGCATCGTAACTTACGCTGCGATCGCGCCGCACCTTCCTCGCGTACTCGATCGCCGGATGGTCCCTGAACTTGGTGAAGTGGTCCTCGACGTCTGTAACGTAGGATTTGAAATCGTTGCGGATGAACTCCTCATATCCGGCCAGGCGCGCGACGATGCTCATCAGCTCCACCCGCCGGTCCACCCTCGCGCTAACGACTTCATTCGCCTGTCCGTATGCGCCGATCGGTGACAGCATCAGGACGAAAATTGCCGATCTGAGGATGATGTGTTTCATAATTCCTCCTAAGCCGGGCGATGCTCCGTGCCGGCGCCGGCAGTGATATGCAGCGCTTCGCCGGGAATCCGAACCTTCGCCGTATGCCACACTCCGCGCGGAATCAGAACTGCGTCCCGCTCACGCAGCGTTACGACCTTGTGCCCCTCCGGCAGATCGAGGATCAGATCCACGTCACCCGAGAGAAGACAGACGAACTCCTCACCGGCCGGATGCATCTCCCAGCCCTGCCAGTCGGATCTGTAACTGATCAGGCTGACGAGGCGGCCTCCGTGTAGCTCCGGTCGATTACCGATCTCCATCCAGAAATTCTCATCGACCGGTACGGTGAATGCTCCGCCGTCATCTCGAAGCTGAACGAATGTCTTCGCAAGGTCGAACTTATCCCCGTCTCGCATCCAGCCTCCCTGAATTCTCTTGCTCAAATGAAACTTAAGGTTATCCTATCCGGGTCCTGAATATTTTCTCGTCACTTATTTAATAACGAATTCTCACAGGAGGAAACCATGAAATACGTAAAATGGACACTGATCGGACTGGTCATCATTCTCGCGGCAATCCAGGTTGTCAGGCCCGACCGGACGAATCCGCCGGTCAGCCCCGTCAAGACGATGAAGGCGAATCTCGATGTGCCGGCCGATGTGGAAGCGATCTTTCAGCGCGCCTGCTACGACTGCCACTCGAACCAGACCGTCTGGCCGTGGTACAGCAACATCGCCCCGGTTTCGTGGTTCGTCGCCGATCATGTCAGGGAAGGCCGCGGTGAACTCTCCTTCTCTGAATTCGGCGATTATCCGGCGAAGAAGGCCGATCATAAACTCGAAGAGATCTGCGAGATGGTCGAAAAGGACGAGATGCCTCTCGCCTCCTACCTGATCCTGCACGGCGATGCGAAGCTCTCGGAGGCCGACAAACAGGCGATCTGTGGCTGGACCAAGCAGGCGCGCGAGCGTTTCAAAGCCGCCAAATCCGAAGCGCGCTGATCCCATACCACGAGGCGACCAATGAATAAACTGAGAATTGCCGGTCTTCTGCTGCTGATCATCACGGTCGGATCCCCGATCACCGCGGGCCAATCGGATCTCAAAAAGAAGGAAGAGGCCGTGTCGTCGATCGACAAACGGATGGCGGAGATGACCTCGCTGAGCGACCGTATCTGGGCCTTCGCCGAGACGGCTCTGCGTGAAAACCAGTCGTCGCAGGCATTGGCCGAATATGCGGAGCGCAACGGCCTGCGCGTGACCCGCGGCATCTCAGGCATGCCGACCGCCTTCACCGCCGAATACGGACAGGGCAAACCGGTCATCGCCATCCTCGGCGAGTTCGATGCCCTGCCCGGAATCTCGCAAAAAGCGCAGTCGAAGAAGGAGCCGCTGGTCGAGGGAGCTCCGGGCCACGGATGCGGCCATAACCTGTTCGGCGTCGCCAGCCTGGCGGCAGCGATCGCCGTCAAGGACCTCATCTCCGCCGGAAAGCTGAAGGGTACGATACGTTTTTACGGCACGCCGGCCGAGGAATCGGTATACGGCAAGACCTACATGGTCCGCGACGGCGCATTCAAGGACGTCGATGTCTGCATCGCCTGGCATCCCGCGACCGAGATCAAGGCCGACGTGGACAGCACTCAGGCGCTGGTCGACTTCATCGTCGAATTCAAGGGCAGGACGGCTCACGCCGCGGCCGATCCGTGGAACGGCCGCAGCGCCACCGACGGTCTGGAAGCCTTCACTCACGGCGTCAATATGCTGCGCGAACATGTCAAACCGACCGTTCGTATGCATTACGCGATCATGCGCGGCGGCGATGTTCCGAACGTGGTTCCGGAATATGCGAAAGTCTGGTGCTGGGTGCGCGATTCGAAGCGAAACGGAGTCGAGACCGTTCTGGCGCGAGTTCGTGAGATCGCGGACGGCGCGGCGAAAATCGCCGGCGTCGAATCGAAATTCACGATCCAGACGGCCTGTTACGAAATCCTGGTCAATATGACCGGCGCGAAGATGATTCACAGGAATATGACCTGGCTGGGACCGATCGAATACACCGAACAGGAGCAGTCCTTCGCCCGCGAGATCCAGCGCGCGACCGGATCGGAGGAAAAGGGGCTTGACGGCAGCGTCAAGCCGCTCAACGATCCGCTGCCCAATCCGCCCGGCGGTTCGACAGACGTCGGCGATGTGAGCTGGGTCGTCCCCACCCTGCACCTCTCGGTGACGACGGCTCCTGAAAGCGCATGGCACGCCTGGCCGGTCGTCGCCTGCGGAGGCATGTCGATCGGACACAAAGGCATGGCTTACGCCGCTAAAACGCTCGCAGCCACGATGGTCGATCTGTTCGAGGATGACGATGCGCGACAGGCCATCAAAAACGAATTCGAGAGCAAAACCAAAGGGTTCGTCTACAAGCCATACATTCCGGACGGACCTCCGCCGATACCGAGGTAAACGCAGTGAAGAGCAGAAACAGGGAACTTAAAAAAGAGTACCAGCTCGGCCCGAGGCCGATGGGCATCTTTCAGATCAGAAATGCCGTCAACGGCAAGGTTCTGATCGGGAAGAGCACGGATCTGCCCGGTATCATCAACCGCCATCGCTTCGAACTTCAGATGGGCGGACACATGAATAAGGAACTGCAGGCCGACTGGAACCGGCTCGGCGAGGATGCTTTCGCCTTCGAGATCCTCGATGAACTGACTCCGCGGCCGGATTGCGACTACGCTGAAGATCTCGCTCAGCTCGAATCGATGTGGCTCGATAATCTGCAGCCGTTCGACGA
>CALBSU010000312.1 GCA_937967285.1 uncultured Acidobacteriota bacterium | reverse complement strand
CCCGAAAGCATGCCGTCGCGGGCGATGTCGGTGTAGACGATTCTCTCGATGCCCATATCGGCGACTCTGATCGCCAGGTCGATGGCGTCGATGTTCGAGAGCTTCTCCCATCCCCGCAGTGCGACTTTGCCGTCCCGCGCGTCGACACCGACGACGATCGTCGAGCCGAACTCGTCGATGATCGCCGAGAGCAGGTGGGGATTCTCGATCGCGGTCGTCCCGATCACGATGCGCGTGGCGCCGAGTTCATCCAGCCGCCGCACATCCTCGAGAGAGCGCACTCCCCCGCCGAACTGCACCGGGATGTTGATTTCATACAGGATGTTCTCCAGTGCCCGCAGGTTGTCGGAATCGTCCTTGTTGAGCGCCGCATCCAGATTGACGATATGGAGCATCTCGGCGCCTTCCTCAACCCATCGCTTGGCGACTTTCAGCGGACTTTCGGAATAGACGGTTTCAGCGGATGCCTGGCCCTGGGTGAGTCTGACACATCGCCCGCTGCGCAGGTCGATAGCTGGAATGATGATCATTGGGAATCGACTAGATTTAATTGGCCGCCCGCTCCGAATCGAACGCGATGCCGACGGGCTTTCGATATTTGTTCAAAAACTGGCTGAAAACTCAGTCATGAACCCTGCTAAGTTTGATTCAGCTTTGATCAGGTAAACGGCATCCGGATTGAACCGCGGGCCGGATGCACCATAAATACTACTCATTCCTGGAAATCGTTCAAGTAAAAAGTTGGTCCCGTCGAAAGTCCGGGGATTGCGGTCTGCGGGACGGAGCGTTTCAGGGCCTGCGGGCCGTGTCAGCTTGTCGGGCGAAAGATTTCGGGCTACTGTGTCGATCGAAGTCAATTGGACCCCCGCGGGGCGAAAAGGAGAACAGATGGAGAGATACGAACCGACCAGCCGAACCACCGTCAAGCGCCTGCCGAAACGAGCCGCATACGACAGGGAGACCGTTTACGCGATCCTGGATGAAGCGCTGGTATGTCACGTCGGATTTTCGGTCGAAGGGCAGCCTTTCGTGATTCCTACCGGGTACGGCAGAAGCGGCGACCGGCTCTATATTCACGGTTCCGCCGCGAGCCGCATGCTGAAGACGATCGGGACCGGAATCCCGGTCTGCGTGACGGTGACTCTGATCGACGGACTCGTACTGGCCAGATCGGCGTTTCATCACTCGGTCAATTACCGATCGGTGGTCATCCTCGGAACGGCCCGCCCCGTCGAGGACCCCGTCGAGAAGATGGAGGCGCTGCGCATCTTCACCGAACATATGATTCCCGGCCGATGGGCTGAGGTACGCGAGCCGAACGGTCAGGAACTCAAGGCGACGGACGTCCTGTCGATCGATCTGACGGAGGTCTCGGCCAAGATCAGAACCGGCCCTCCGCTCGATGATGAGGAGGACATGGCGATCGAGGCCTGGGCCGGCGTGCTTCCGCTCGAACTGGAGCCCGGATCGCCGATCGATGACCCGGCTCTGAGGCCCGGCATCGACAGGCCGGATTACGTTCTCAATTATTCGAGGAGAAAAGGCGATAAATAAAAGATAAAGGAGAAGAGATGGACCGGAATCGAAGGAGGGAATTGATCGACAGATATGCCGCGGGGTATGACGAGGTGGTTCGGGCGCTCGATGGATTTCCTGACGGGGCTTTGACCGCGCATCCGATCGCAGGGAAATGGAGCGCCGCCGAGATAATTCACCACCTTGCCGACAGCGAGATGACCAGCGCCATCAGGCTGCGGCGCCTGCTGACCGATGAGAATCCTGTCATTCAGGGATACGATCAGGACCTTTTCGCGAGCGTCTTCAAATATAACGAACGCGAAATTGCGCCCTCGCTCGACGCTTTCCGGGCCGCCCGCGAAACCACGGTGCAGATCCTGCGCCGGATGTCGGATGACGAATGGAACCGGAAGGGAACCCACACCGAAAGCGGAGCGTACTCTGTCGACGACTGGCTCGAGATCTACGCCGCACACGCGCACGGACACGCCGACCAGATCCGCAGACTGCGCGAGGCGCTATAGCATCGCGAAATTCCTGAGCAGCCTGAGGCCCGTCGCCTGGCTCTTTTCGGGGTGAAACTGGACTCCGATCACATTCTCGCGCCCGCAGATCGATGGAAATCTGATTCCGTATTCGGTCTCGCCGATGATGCTGTCCTCGGCGGTCGCCTCGACGTAGTAGGAATGCACGAAATAATAGAATGAACGGTCCGGTAGTCCGTTGAAGATCGGCAGGTCGCCGCTCCGGTCGCGATATTCGACCTCATTCCACCCGACGTGCGGGATGCGAACACCGTCGGGGAACTTGATCACCCTGCCGGGCAGCAGCCCGAGACCCTTGTGGACTCCGAACTCGTGTCCTTCATCGAACATCATCTGCAGTCCCACGCAGAGACCGATCAGCGGCTTGCCCGCACCGGCCGCCTCGATGACCAGTTCATCGAAGCCCAGTTTGCGCAGGCTCTCCATCGCGTAACCGAAGGCGCCCACGCCGAGCAGCACCAGCTTGTCGGCCGCCCTCAGCGTCTTCTCGTCGCGCGTGACGACCGCTTCTATCCCCTGACTGGTGAACGCCTTCTCGACGCTCCGCAGATTGCCTATGCCGTAATCGATGATCGCAACATTCATGTCAGTAGAAAGTAGAAAGTAGAAAGTAGAAAGTGCAAGGCCGAAAGTGCAAGGCCGAAAGTGCAGAGCCGAAAGTGCAGAGCCGAAAGTGCAGAGCCGAAAGAAGAAGTGCAAATCAGAAAGTACAAATCAGAAATCACGTGCTCTTCACTTTCTACTTTCTACTTTTTACTTTCTACTCATATGGTTCCTTTCGTCGACATCACGCCCTCGATGCGTCCGTCGATGCGGACGGCCTGTGAGAGCGCGCGGGTGACGGATTTGAATACCGCCTCGAGGATATGGTGCTGGTTGCGGCCGTAGAGCACCTCGATATGCAGATTGCACCGGCAGTGTTCGGCGAACGAGTGCCAGAAATGCTCGGCCAGTTCGACCGAGAAGTTGCCGATTCTGTCCCGGGTGTTGGTCACGCGGTAGACCAGGTACGACCGGCCGGAGAGATCGACGACCGCGCGCGCCAGCGTCTCGTCCATCGGGACATAGGATGCGCCGTATCGTGTGATGCCGGTCTTGTTGCCGAGCGCCTGAGAGAATGCCTGTCCGAGGCAGATCGCGATGTCCTCGACCGAGTGGTGGTCGTCTATCTGGAGGTCGCCGCGGCAGGCGATCTCGAGGTCGAACAGAC
>CALBSU010000311.1 GCA_937967285.1 uncultured Acidobacteriota bacterium | reverse complement strand
GCCTCCGTTGGAGGGCAAGCCCGCGGAGCGGGCTCAGAACAGGCTGAGCAGTTACGGATAAAATGAGTTCGAAAAAAAGTCGAAGTACATTTGCCGGTGAATACGGGCCTCAATACCCTCTGACTTAACCCTGTAAATCCTGTCTAATTTCTTCTTTTCCCCTCTGTGAGCTGGGTAGTTACACAAGAGAAGGAGATAAACATATGAAACGACTGATCGCACATACGATGACCATTGCAGCCGCTCTGACTTTGATCGTCATGGTCGGAACGAAGGTTACCGGTGCGCAGAACGAAGCCACGATCCCCTCCACGGCAGCCGGAAAGACCTTCACAGCCTTTCTCGAAGCCCTGAATTCAGGCGATATCAATAAGATGAAGGCTTTTCACAGGGACCGGGGCGGGAGCGAAGAGAATGCTGAGAAGGACCTCGGTTTCTATCAGCAGTCGGGAGGGCTGAAGGTGATCAGCGTGGCGGCATCCGAGGAGTATGAGATCACGGTCATCGCCGAGACGAAGAACGAGGGGATGAAGGTCCGGTTCAATATGTCTGTCGATTCCGCGGCCCCGCACGGGATCATCGGGATCCGCGCCCAGCCGGAATCCGGGAACTCAGAGATCGATTAGCGATGAAGACATTTTTTTCAATTTTATCGATGTTTGTTCTCGTGACCGTTCCGGTCGTCGCTCAAAACCGGCCGGCGCAGGAGGCCGTACTGAACGTGACCGTGCTGGATCCAAGCGGAGCGGCCATCCCGAATGCGGAGGTGAAGCTGGCTGGAACGAAGCTGACATCGAGGACGAACAGCAGCGGACAGGCAACATTCAGGGGAATCAAAACCGGTGAAGTCAGGATCGAGGCGGCGGCGCCGGGTTTCGAGTCCACGAGCCTGGGGCCGATCGCGATCAGGCCGGGCGAGAACCGGCAGGAGATAAGACTGGCGATCGCCGCGGTCCAGGATGAGGTTGCAATCGAGCGGGATCCGCGCGAATCGAGCACCGATCGACACGGGAGCGCTTTTTCGACCGTATTATCGGCCGAGCAGATCGCAATGTTGCCCGACGATCCGGACGAGTTCGAGGAAGCGATCAGGCAGATGGCCGGCCCCGGAGCGTCATTCAGCGTCAACGGATTTCGAGGCGGCCGTCTGCCGCCGAAGAACCAGATCCGCGAGATCCGATTCAGGACCAATGCCTATGCCGCGGAGAGCCACGGATCATCTTTCATGAGCGTCGACATCCTGACCAAACCGGGAGTCGATGCGTGGCACGGAAGCATCAACCTCGGCTTCCGCGACGAATCGCTCAACGGACGCAACGCCTTCGCCTCGTATCGCGCGCCGGAGCAGCACCGCCGTTTCGCATTCGATCTCGGCGGTCCGATCTGGAAAAACAGGACATCGCTCTTCCTGTCGGCCGACGGTCAGAACTCGTTCGAGGCGAGAACGATCGTCGCCGCACTGCCGGGCGGAACATTCCTCGAGCAGGCCAGGCAGCCCGGACGAACGCTCAACGCGACGGCGCGGCTCGAACACCTGCTGCGCCCGTCGCACACCTCGCGCTTCGAGTTCCAGCGCAATACAGCACGACGCAACAACCTGGGTGTCGGCAATTTCGATCTGCCCGAGCGCGGATACACGAGCGACTCCGAGGAGGAACTGCTGCGTTTCGCCGATTCGGGAAACCTCGGCAGGAGATTGTTCAATGAAATCAAGTTCCAGTCCCGTTGGTTTCGGACATCGATCGACTCGCTCTCGAACGAGCCGACTATTCTGGTGCTCAACGCCTTCAATACCGGCGGAGCTCAGAACGATTCGACGCGACGCGCGCAGGAGCTGATCCTCTCGGACAATGTCGATTTCGCGGCGGGAAACCACTCGCTTCGAGCCGGAGCGTCATTCGAGCATACGCGGTTTCAGAGCGAGGAGCTCCTGAATCTTAACGGCACCTTCATTTTTTCCAGTCTGCGGGATTTCAATATCGGCTTTCCGATCATCTACACGCGGCGCAGCGGACCCGGTGAGATCGATCTGAATCAGACGCAGTTCGGCTGGTTCGCTCAGGACGACTGGCGAGCGGCCAAGAGCCTGACGCTGAGCTTCGGACTGCGCCATGAAGTTCAGACTAACCTCGACGACAGAAGCAATTTCGCTCCGCGATTCGGGTTCGCATGGTCTCCGGTCAAGAGCGGCAACACGACGATCCGGGGCGGGGCCGGAATCTTCTACGACTGGCTGGGAGCAGAAACAATCGAACAGGCGCTGCGGGTCAACGGTCAGCAGCAGAACGACCTGATCATCATCGCTCCGGGATATCCCGATCCGTTCTCGGGCGGCCTGGGAGTCACGCTTCCGCCGAGCCTGATCACTATCCAGAGGAATCTTCGGATGCCGGTCGTCTATCAGGCGTCGATCGCCCTCCAGCAGCAGTTGCCGGGGAATCTTCGTCTTATGACTCAGTACTCCTGGCGGAGGGGCGCGCATCAGCTGCGTGGTCGCAACATCAACGCGCCGCTGCCCGGCGGCGACCGCCCCGAACCTCTGCTCGGTAATATCACGCAGATCGAATCATCGGCCAACTCCTTCGGTCACAATCTGATGGTCAATCTGAACTGGATGCAGATGGGCAGGTTCATGCTCAGCGCGAACTATACTTATTCACGTACGACTGATGAAACCGACGGACCGCTTACCCTGCCGGCGAACAATTTCGATCTGAGGCCCGAACGGGGTCCGTCACTGCAGGACATCCGGCACCGTTTCTTCCTGATGTCGAACTTCACCCTGCCGTTCGGGTTCAGACTGTCGTCGATCTTTCAGGCCAACTCGGCCTCGCCCTACAACATCACCACGGGCTCAGACGAAAATCTCGACTCGACCATCAATGACCGGCCGGCCGGGATATCGAGGAATTCCGCGCGGGGCGCCGGACGCTGGGACCTCAACACCAGGCTGAGCTGGGGTTTCGGGTTCGGAAAAATGCCCGATTCGCAGGGCTCCGCCGGCCCACAGGTGAGGGTCATCCGCGGCAGCGACGCGGGAGATCTGCTCGGATCGATCGGTTCCCTGCCCGGTGCGCCGACGACCAGATTCAGGACCGACTTCTATATCCAGTCGACCAACGTCCTCAACAACGTCAACCCGATCGGCTTTTCCGGCGTCCGGACATCGCCGTTTTTCGGCCGGCCGATCGGTGCTCTTCCGGCACGCAGGATCGAGGTCGGCACGAGATTCTCATTCTGAATCGAAAAGCTGCGCGCTTCGGTTCTTCGGGCGCGCAGCCAATGCTAATTTTCGTCAGACCAGGGGTAAAGCTGCGCGCTTCGGTCTTTC
>CALBSU010000310.1 GCA_937967285.1 uncultured Acidobacteriota bacterium | reverse complement strand
AAGGAACTGACCGTAAGCGGTCGCCGCGGGCGCGATGACAGGATTCGGGAAGATCTGTGACTCCCATCTCAGCCCGTAGTTGAGAGTGAAATTCGGCCGCGCCTGCCATTTGTCCTGCGCATAGACGCTGAGTTCGTCGTTCTTGATGTCGGAGAAACCTGCCGCGTCGGTTGCCGGGCCGCTCAATCCGGCGCCCTGCAGGTAGAGCAGCAGCGGACCGCCCGTCAGCGTCGCTCCAGCCGGGCACGTACCTCCGGCAGAGATATATGTTCCGTTCGAGCATCCGAGCGTGGTCGGTCCGTATCCCTGACCGAGCGACGACGGAGATGCATACCTCAGAAATCCCGTCACACTGTCGAAGATGTATCGTCCGGTGAAGAATCCGCGGAAGACCTGCGAATTCCTGCTGTAGACATATTCGAGCCCCGATTTGAAGGTATGGTTCCCTGAGACTATCGAGAGATTGTTCTTGATCTGCGATCTCCAGAACAGCTCGTCGATGTCAGGATGAATGAAGAACGGGCTTCCGAAGCGGAAGGTGGTAGCAAATCCCATCGCGGTGTCGGCCGGGACGTTCGATCGCGTCGCCGAGCGGGGCCGGTTCTCCCTCGAGTAGGTGTAGTGGAACTCATTGAGTATGTTCGGGGAGATCGTCGAGAAGATATTCAGATTTGCCAGTTGAATCAGCGACGGACCTTCCGTTCCGTTGGCTGAATTGCCGTAGGTTGCGACGTCGAATGTCTCGTTGATCTTGTTCGACCGGTTGGCATTGTATGAGAAAGCGAGGTCGTTGGCCGGCGAGATCTTCCAGTCCCATTTGCCGAGAAAAGCGCTGTTGTGGACCGGTTTGCGGACCGGGTCGCCCTCGGACTGGTTTCTCGTCGTGCGGAAGAAATTGATCAGCGCCAGCCGCTGGCAGTCGGCACTGCCGGCGATCAGCGATTCGTTTGCCGTGATCGTCGGTGTCTGGACCGGGCAGGGCGTTCCGATCGGCGCGCTCAGATTGGCCCGCTGCAGGTTTCCGGTTATCTGCTCGAAGGCCAGAAAGTAGAACATCCTGTCCTTTTTGATCGGGCCTCCGAGAGTCCCTCCGAACTGTTCGCGATGAAAATCGGTCAGCGGCTGACCGTTCGACGTCTCGGAGGTCATCGACTCGTGGCGCTGAAAGTGAAAAAGGCTGCCGCGGAAAGAGTTGGTACCCGATTTCGTGATGACATTGACGATGCCCCCGGCCGTCCGGCCGAACTCCGCGCTCGCCCCGGTCGCGACGACCTGAAACTCCTTGACGGCTTCGAGCGTGATGTCGATCGCCGCCCGTTGTCCTCCGACCTGTTCACCGAAAAATCCGTTGTTGAAATCCCCTCCGTCGAGGCTGAAATTATTGAACACTCCGCGCTGCCCGTTGAAGTTGATCTCGTCCCCGTCAGGCCCCTGCGTGATGCTGACGCCGGGCGTGAGGGTCAGCAGATCCTCGAATTTCCGTCCGAGGATCGGGGTCTTGCTGACGGCGACTTCGTTGAGTGTGGTGGACGATTCAGTCCGGGTTATGTCAATGGAAGGCGCCGCTGAGATCGTAATTCGTTCCTGGATCTGAGATACCTTGAGGCCGAGATTGAGCGTGATCGCCTGTCCGACGTTCAGCAGCAGGTTCTCCTGCACGACCGTCGCATACCCGGATTTGGAGACCGTCAGCCTGTATCTCCCGGGCTGAAGCTGCAGGAAGACGAACCTGCCGTTCGAGTCCGTCGACAGGGCACGGCTCTGATTCGTGCTCGGATTGTTGACCTCTACCGTCGCGCCGGCTATCACTCCGCCGGATTCGTCGGAGATCGTCCCCTGAATTACCCCGGTCGTAATCTGAGTCTGACTGTATGCGACGATGCCGATCCCGCAGATCAGGATCGCAAGGACTGCTCCCGATAACGTTACTTTGAATTTCATGCCAATTCTCCAGAGATAGTTGGAACAGGTCTGTTTGTCGAATAATTGACGTTCGCCGGAGAGGGTCCGACGTTCAACCACTTATTCGATGAATGGAACAGCAAAAGACAAGATCAGAACTGATAGCCGAAGTTGATAGAGTAATGACTGAAGCTTTGTAATAAGTATTATTTTGGTGCGAATGGATTCTATTTGACCAGCGCCCGGCGGACAAGGGCAGGAGTCATTCCCGTGCAGATAAAGTAATCGTCAGCTTGTACTTGCATGAATGGCGGTTTATCATCTGCGGGTAATAACTGGCAATCATGAATTTTCCTGATTTCGGAGGAAACCTGGTATGAGTATGGAAGCTCTCGGCATGGTCGAGACCAAGGGGTTCGTGGGCGCGGTCGAAGCGGCCGACGCGATGGTCAAGGCAGCCAACGTGCAGTTGGTCGGCAAGGAATATATCGGCGCGGGATATGTCACCGTCTTCGTCCGCGGGGATGTGGGCGCGGTCAAGGCCGCGACGGATGCCGGAGCGGCGGCGGCAAGGAGAGTGGGCGAACTGGTCTCGGTTCACGTCATTCCGCGGCCTCACTTGGAGGTCGAGAGGATCGTTCCGCAGGGCAATTATCAGGCGGGATCGAGAGTCGGCGGTTCCGAGCAGAAGACGCTCGGCGACGGCGGCAAGGGCAGGAAATAGCGGTCTCGATCGGATAAGACACACAGCTTATGCTTGACAGAGACTTGCAGTCGGTGCAGGCCGCACGCGATCTGGTGGAAGCCGCATCCCGGGCGCAGGCGCAGGTCGCCGGATTCGATCAGGCAGCGATCGATGCCATCTGCGAAGCGATGGCGCAGGCCGCTCAGCGCGAATCAATGCGCCTTGCCACGCTGGCTCACGAAGAGACAGGGTACGGCACTCCCGCTGACAAAAACATCAAGAACCTCTTCTCGGCTGTCGACATTCACAACTATTTCAAAGGGTTGAGAACCGTCGGCGTCGTGAGGGAGACGCCGTCCGTGATCGAGATCGCCGCTCCGCGCGGAGTTGTGGCTGCGATCATCCCGTCCACCAATCCGACCTCGACCGCGATCTTCAAGATCCTGATCGCGATCAAATCCAGAAACACGATCGTTCTGAGCCCGCACCCGTCGGCGACACGGTGCGTCATCGAAACGGCCAACGTCATGCGTCAGGCGGGAATCGCCGCGGGCCTGCCGCAGGAAGCCGTCTGCTGCCTCGAAAACACAACCGTCGAGGGCACTGAAGCCCTCATGAAGCACAAGAAGACGGCGGTCATCCTGGCAACCGGCGGGCTCGGACTGGTCAGGGCGGCCTATTCGTCCGGCAAGCCCGCCTTCGGCGTCGGCCCCGGCAATGTGCCGGCCTTCATCGAGCGGACGGCAGATGTGGCGAAAGCCGTCAGCGATATTCTGGCCGGGACCTGTTTCGACAACGGAACCATCTGCGCTTCCGAGCAGGCCGTGGTGGTCGATGCGGCGATCGACAGGGAGGCGAGAGCGCAGTTCGCCGCGCAGGGCGCCTTCTTCCTCGACAAGGCAGGAGCGGAACAGCTCGGAAAGCTGGTCGTAACTCCCAACCGAACTCTCAATCCGAAGATCGTCGGCAAACCCGCGACTGCGATCGCCGAATGGGCTGGGATCAGCGTGCCCCCGGGGACGCGCTGCCTGATCGCGGATGTCGAAGGCGTGGGCAGGGACTACCCTCTCTCGCTCGAGAAACTCTCCCCCATCCTCGCCTGGTACGTCGTCAACGGGCTCGAGGAGGGAAGCAGGCTGTGCGATGAGATCCTCCACTATGGCGGCATGGGTCATACGGCATCGATTCACACACGCGACCGGAATGCGGCGCTCAGGTACGGGATGCTTATGCCGGCCGCGCGCATCATCGTCAATTCTCCCTCGACCCACGGCGCTATCGGCTTCTCGACCGACCTCGCTCCTTCGATGACCCTCGGCTGCGGTTCCTGGGGAGGAAATGTCACCTCCGACAACATCTCTCCGCTGCACCTGATGGATATCAAGCGCGTCGCTTTCGAGACGCGACCCGTCACAGCATCGGCCACTCCCGCTGTCCGGTCGCAGACCATCGTGCCTCCGATACAAAACATATCTGATGAGCAGGGACGAAATGCGATCTCAGCCCTGGTCGACAGCTTTCTCGCCGGTCGCGCAAGGAAAGCTCCCCCGGCATCGCCGCCACCACCCACGCCGGCGCCGGTCGAACCACCCCCGCAACCCGAACTCCCGAAAGCGATGGATTTCGTCTGCGAAGAGGATGTCCGCCGAGCGATCTCTCGCGGAGAGAAGATATATATTAATGATAAGACGATCCTCACCCCGTCGGCTCGCGATCTGGGTAATGAGCGTGATGTGTTTGTCGCGGGGCGGTAGGGAGAGAAGTAGGCGGTAGGCAGTATGCGGTAGGCAGTTCTTTTCATCCAAATTCGTATTTCTTCGAAACCATGATACCGGATTTAACATGTCCGCGTATCCTTATAATACTGCCTACCGCCTACCGCTTACTGCCTACCGCCTACTGCCTACTGCTTACTGCTTACCGCCTACTACCCCCCCCCCAGCCCTGGACCATCCAGGCCGGATGTATCGAAACTTCCATTCCTGATCCTGAAGATTCCCGGAAATTCATCTTCCCATGGCTTGTTGGCCTCAGGCATGTACTGGCGGGAGTTAGCCTCGACGCCGGCGACTCCGGGGACGTGCGCCGCGATCCCGACTGAATGGATGAGCGACGCTCCGGGGCAGGTCAGATCCTGGACGGTCAGGAACATGCGGTATTTCAAGGCAGCCGCGGCCATCAGCATCGCCTGCGACTGACCCTTGCAGGCCTTGAGCGCGACGCCGGTGTAGCCCATCTCACGGGCGAGCAACAGGCTTTCGAGGTCGACCAGCGACTCGTCGATCACCACCGGGCGGAGCTTCGCGGCCTCGTGCATGACGTTCTGCCGGTTCGCGGCCAGATCGCGCGCCGTAGGCTGCTCGAGATAGAGGATCCGCTCGAATCCGCGCGGCGATCTCTCCTTTACCTTCCGCAGAAATTCGAGGACATATTCAACGTTCGGACAACGCTCGTTGAAATCCGCGCAGTACTTCCAGTCGGTCTCGGGGCGTGTCTCCGAGGCGACGCGGTCGATGTTGACGGTTC
>CALBSU010000309.1 GCA_937967285.1 uncultured Acidobacteriota bacterium | reverse complement strand
CAGGCCGCGGAGGACCTTCTCGGCGATCTCTTCGAGGCCGTCGACGGAACCTCGATCTTCCGCCGCGCGTCATTCCTGGTCGGGAAACTCGGCGAGCAGATCGCAGCCCCGGAACTGACCGTCATCGACGACGGTCTCATGAAATCCGGCCCCGGTTCGCGCCCGTTCGACGGCGAGGGTCTCCCATCCCGCAGAACTGTGGTCATCGAAAACGGCGTCCTGCGCAGCTACCTGCTCAACACTTACACCGCCCACAAGCTCGGACTCAAATCGACCGGCAATGCCTCGCGTGGTCTGACCGGAGCTCCCGCAGTCGGGCCGAGCAACTTCTTCATCGCTCCCGGCATCAGAACGCCTTCCGAAATCATCGCCTCAGTCGAAAACGGTTTTTACGTCACCGAGATGATCGGTTTCGGTTTCAATGCTGTAACAGGTGATTATTCCCGTGGAGCCGCCGGCTGGTGGATCGAGAACGGGAAACTGTCATTTCCGGTCGAAGAAGTAACAATCGCTGGCAATTTTCGCGATATTCTGATGGGAATCGAAATGATCGGCAACGATCTTCGTTTCAGGGGCCGGATTGCCGCGCCGACCATTAAAATCAACAGAATGGTGGTCAGCGGAAGCTAATAACATTGAATGGAGGGCATTAATGCCATTTAATCGAAGAAGCCTTGTTCCTTTTCGGTTTCTGACAAGCCTGATCGCAATCTTACTTCTTAATATAAGCATTTCGGACAACATTTATTCATCGGTGGCTACCGTAAAGGCCAGGCACAATGTCTGGAACGTGCCCGGTCTGTCGCCTCAGGTATTTGAGCTGGCGCTGCGTGCGGCCGACACCGCGCAGGCGCAGCAGGTGACCGGAAGCAACATTCTGGGCATCATCGATTATTCGCTGCCCAGCACCGCTCGGCGTTTCTGGGTGCTGGATCTTGAAACGCGGCGAGTCCTTTTTCACGAGTTCGTTGCACATGGCAGAGGCAGCGGCGACACCTATGCCACATCATTCTCGAACAAAGCTCAGAGCTATAAATCGAGCCTCGGGCTGTTCATAACCGAGTCGACTTATCGCGGGAAGCATGATCTCTCGCTGCGACTTCACGGATTGGAACCGGGAATCAATGACAACGCCAGATCGAGGGCGATTGTGATTCACGGAGCGTGGTATGTGGACGAGGGAATGATCTCGAAGCAGGGGCGCATGGGTCGAAGCCTGGGTTGTCCGTCGGTCAAGGAATCTGTCGCCAGGCCGTTGATTGACACGCTCAAGGACGGCAACCTGATATTCGCCTATTATCCGGACGACCACTGGCTGTCCACATCGAAGTTTCTGAACAGGTAGGCTGATCAGACAGGCCGCCTGAGGGGATTCTCATACCAGATCAGACCGAGCTGACCCACCTCCTCGGTCGTGATGACGTCGAGATCTCCGTCGCCGTCCAGATCAACCAGCGGGCAGAGGTCGAATTTCGAGCCTTCCTGCCCGCTGATGTCCGACTCCCGCCACTGTTTCAAATCACCCGACAGCTTGTGAGTCATCCAGATCACGTGCGGTGACCTGGCCGCCTGTTCGGTGGTCAGCACGATGTCCGCCGTTCCGTCCAGATCGATGTCGCCGATCGAAACGGCCTTGCCTGCCCTGATCGGCGGAAACGGCAGATCGGTCAATCGCCATTCGCCGGCAAGTTTACGGTAGAGCATCAGTCTCCCCTCACGGGTCGGCACCAGAACATCGCGCCGTCCATCGCCGTCCAGATCCGCGTAATCGAGGAACATCACCTCATCCCGTCCGACGCTGCCTATCCGATGAACCGGCCAGGCAGTCGAAGGATCGGCCGGCCTCTCGAGCCATAAGACTCCACGCTTCTCCCCTTTCCGATCGGTCGCCAGAACATCGAGGTCGCCGTCGTCATCCATGTCCGCGGCGACCAGTGACATGATCCAGCCTGCATCGTAGAGCGGATGAAAGACCCAGCCGGCGAGATCGCGGGGATCGGCGGGCGACTCGAGCCAGCCGATCCTCGCGCCTTCATCCTTGCCTCCGACAATCAGATCCGGGCCGTTGCGACCGTCAACCTGAATCGGCAGACTGAACATCCACCTCCGCCCGTCAACCGCCGGTATCCGTCGTGTCACCCAGGAATTCGAATCGAGATACTTCGATTTATCGCGTGGCGCCCAGTGAACGAAAACTCCCCTTGTCGCGCCCTCCGCGCAACTGACGACATCGATCGCGCCGTCTCCGTCCAGATCAGCGAAGACCGCATCCTCAGGATCCCCGACCCTTCCGACCGTCACCGAAGGCCATGCGGCTTTGCCAGGCCCGGGGTTGAGATAGATCCTGATCAACCCGCCCTCCTCCCAGGCCGTCGCGATGTCCGGACGCCCGTCCCCGTTGACGTCGGACATGCGCGCGCCGTCCGCGCCGATCGACGAAGCGTCGATCGCATGCCGGGCCCACGGTCGACCTTCATCGACTTCTCGAGTGGAGATAAAGATAACCGCCGTCAAAAGAATAAGATTTACCGATAGACTGTATTTCATATCGAAGACCCGATAGCGCCCCGCCGGGGGCCATACTGGAATTGTCATCCATCGCAAAGTACAATCTAAGGTGCGACGATATCAGTCAAATCCAGTATCCTTCAACAGGACAGGCGGAAACAAACATGAGCGAAATACACGACAAAACCATAGTAGAAAAGCAGGCCCGGCGGTCGATCATTCTGATAGCCGTAATCGCGCTGATCGTGGTGGCGGTTCTTGTTCTGATCGTCACGCGATCCAGGCCGCAGTACCAGCAGATGCTTCAGAACGTCTCGAGGGCGGGCTCAGCCGAATTCGACGGATACAGGGATAAGGTCGGGCTGGAGATCATCGAAAAGATCGAGCATCCCAACATGGTCGGGATGTCTCAGTACGAAGTCCAGGCGCGATTGACCAATAACGGCGACAGGACAATCACGGGCATCGAGCTGGCTGGGAAAATTCAGGGACTGGATGATCAGATCATCAAGGAGAGCATCAGTCTGCCGATCCCCAGGCTGAGGAGCGAACCCCTCAAGCCCGGAGAATCGATGAAGGTTGCAGTCAAGATCGACCGCCCGGGAAACGTCTCGGACGCCGATGTGAAAGACCTGCTGATCGAACTGCGCGGTCTCAGTTTCTGAAATCGTTGATCTCGGTGCCGGCGGACGCGGGAGCCGTCAGGCTCTCGCGGAAGAAGCGCGGAGAGATTTCAGCATAGATCCTGCCGGCTATCTCTGCCGCACGCCGTCCAGCCTCGGTCGATCCGGTGGTGATCACAGTCACGACCACGCGCGGGTTGTCGGCGCTCGAAAACGAGGTGAAGAGCCCCAGCTTGTCGCGGTTTCCGGTGCAGGTGCCGGTCTTTCCGGCAACCTGGCCGAGGGGATTGTGAGCGAGCCGGGCGGTTCCGAAATTGACAGCTCCCATCATTCCGGCCATCACACGCATCCTGTCTTCCGTCGACATTTCGATCCGGCGCCTGAGCTCCGGCTCGAAGCTGGCGGCATCCTCAGGAGTCCTCGGCACTCGCGGAACATAAAGATTGCCGCCGTTGGCGATGGCGGAGGTGAAGGCCGCGAGCTGAATCGCCGTCACACCGAATCCGTCCCCGTGACTCGACATGTGCCCGGTCTCGTACTCGCCCTCCTCGGGCATGAAACCGTTGCTCTCTCCAGGGTAGTTGATCCCTGTCGCCTCGCCCAGACCGAAATTCTTCGCGTAGTTTGTGACCTTATCAAAGCCGAGCAGACGACCGAGCACCTGAAAGACGGGATTGTTCGATCTCGCCAGGGCATCGGTCAGGTTCATGCTGGCGCGGGATGAAATCCTGACATCCTCGTTCGCATCGAAAACCGTCTCATGCAGCGCCGCCAGACCGACCACCAGCTTGATGGTCGAACACGGCTTGACCGGCGATCCCAGCGCCATCTGCTGATTGACGACGGTGAAGACCCGCCCGTTGTTCGGATCCATGACGACAACAGTCCCGGACCTGCCCTTGAGCGCATCGACCGCTATCCGGCGGATATCGAGATCCTCTCCCGATGAATTGTCCTTTTCGATGTTCGCCGCCGCGATGTTGCGAAGCGCCGAATCACGCGCACGCAGAGCCCTCATCCGGGCAAGATAGATCGCTCTCGACCGACTTCGCCTCGTCGACTTCCTGCGCGCTGTTGTCCGGGATGTACTCTTCTTTGCTGATTTCGATTTGCGCGCAACAGTGTTTCGGCTTTTCGAGGATTTTTTTGCTGTCGCCTTGCGCGCCGTAGTCCTGGTCGCGGTCGCCTTCTTCTTCGAAGATTTCCGCGGTGTTTTGGCTGCGGTCTCAATGTTTACAACTGATCCCACGAACAAAACCAGGAGGACCGGGAGAATGGGCGTCCTCAGGACGCTCAGGATCTTCCTCATTTTATGTCCCTTTCTTTGCCCGCTCTACTACAGTGACAACTTCCCTTGCCGCCTCTTTGCGGGTTTATTTGTTTCGGCTTATCGGGATTACCAAGCCGGGGGCTGGCACACAACCCGAAGTCTAACAAAACTATCCCCTGTCAACAATATATTAATGTCTTTGTCCCATCCCACCGCCCATCCTATTTTACCCCTCCAATATCTATCACACGCGTAAAGCCTCACTATATGTTATCCTTAGGCGCAATTTTACTTTGTTTTACTGCGGATTTTTAGAACATATTAATTGCAGAACATCACTCCGTCCTAGACGACGGGCGTCAGGAAGCACCCTTTCTGCGGCGAAATAAG
>CALBSU010000308.1 GCA_937967285.1 uncultured Acidobacteriota bacterium | reverse complement strand
CTTGGCTGTCTTGGCGCCTTGGCGTCAAAATCCTAAAAACTTATGTTCCACTGTACTCAGTATGCCGCCGTGTCGTGGATCGCTCGCAGGACATCCTCGACCTGCGGCAGGATGGCGTCCTCGACGTCCGGCGCATAGGCCACGAAACAGTCGAGCGCCGCGACCCGCTTGACGGGAGCGTCGAGATAATCGAAGAGCTCATCGGCGATCCTGGCCGCGATTTCGGCGCCGTATCCCCACGACATCGTATCCTCGTAAGCGACGATCACGCGACTGGTCTTTTTGATGCTCCTGACGATCGCGTTCCAGTCGTAGGGGTTGAGGCTGCGCAGATCGATCACCTCGACATCGAGCCCGTCGTCGGCCGCCTGCCTGGCCGCGACCAGCGAGCGCTGGACCAGCGCGCCGTAAGTGACGATCGTCAGGTCGCTCCCCGGCCGGACGACGCTGGCCTTGCCGAACGGAATCATGAAATCCGATCCGGGATACTGGCTCTTGTTGTAGGTCTGACGATAGAGGTGCTTATGTTCGAGAAAGAGCACCGGATCATCGCAACGAATGGCGGTGCGCAGCAGCCCGCTGGCATCGAGCGCGTTCGACGGCATGACGACCCGCCATCCCGGAATCGCCGTGAAGAGCGAGACTCCCGACTGGCTGTGATAGATCGCGCCGCCCTTGAGATAACCCCCGATCGGAACCCGGACCACCATCGGGCACTTCCATTCGTTGCTCGATCTCCAGCGCAGCAGCGGAACCTCGTTGTGAAGCTGCATGTAGGCCGGCCAGATGTAGTCGAAGAACTGGATCTCAGCCACGGGCTTGAGTCCGCGCGTCGCCATTCCCATCGCGCGGCCGATGACATTCGCCTCGGCCAGCGGTGTATTGAAGACGCGCTCGCTGCCGAAATTGCGCTGCAGATTAGAGGTCACCTTGAAGACTCCGCCCTTGCCCTTGACCTTGCTCAGGTACTCCTCGCGACTGGCGTCGGCCACGTCCTCTCCGAGGACGACGATCCGCGGATTGCGCTCCATCTCCTCGTGCAGGCATCGGTTGATCAGATCGACCATGGTCACGGCATTGCCGCTCAACTCGACGCGATCTTCGGTATCGAAATCCTTCGAGGTCGGATCGACATCCGGTGAATAGATGTAATCGAGCGCGGTCTGGGGAGCCGGCTGCGGGACAGCAAGAGCGCGATCCGTAGCCTCATTGATCGATGCATCGACCTCGTCCCTGATCCGCCGCAACTCATCCGGCGTCAGGACCTTTTCGGCCAGCAGGAAGTGCTCGAATTTCCTGATCGGGTCGTTCTCGGCATCCCGGGCCCGTTCCTCTTCCGGACGGTAAGCGCTCTCGTCGTCAGACTGGGAGTGCGAATAGGGCCGGATCACTTTCGCGTGAACCAGGGCGGGCCCGCGCCGGCTGCGACAATGAGCGGCAGCCCTGCCCAGCGCTTCATAACTCTCATGGAAATCGGTTCCGTCGCATTTCTCGATGTAGAGGTCGGGAAATCCCGTCAGCAGATCAGAAATGCTGCCCCCGGCGGTCTGCACCTCGACCGGCACCGAGATCGCATATCCGTTGTCCTCGATCAGATAGAGAACCGGCAGTTTGAGATTGCACGCCGTGTTGAGCGATTCCCAGAACTCTCCCTCGCTGGTCGTGCCGTCGCCAGCCGAGACATAGACGATCTCGTCCTCCCTGAAGTGCGATGCCCGGTCCTCGATCTCCTCGATCAGCGAATACCGCATCCCTGCCTCGGCCGCTCCGATCGCCTCCAGAAACTGCGTGCCGGTGCAGGATGAACGCGAGACCAGGTGCAGATCCCGGCTGCTCCAGTGCGACGGCATCTGACGCGCCCCGGATATCCTGTCATCACGTCCGGCAACCGCCGCCAGAAGCTGATCGTACGGAGTCAGCCCCAGGTGCAACGCCAGCGCGCGGTCCCTGTAATAGGCGTAAAACCAGTCATAACCAGCCTTGAGAACCATACCGGCCGCCACCAGAACCGCCTCATGACCCGCACCGCTGATCTGGAAATAGACCTTGTTCTGCCGTTTCAGCAACAGCTCTTTGTCGTCGAGACGACGCGAGCAGTACATTGTCTTATAAACGGTTACCAGAGTTTCGGTGTCCATTGCCGTTCGGCGCTCGGTCATCAGTTCAGATTGCATCAATAATTATTCTCCTTATCCGGCATTCACTGACCCGCAAGGGACAGCTCCAAGAGGGGTGGGTAAGGCACAGTCGCTAATTATTCGGAAATATTGATTACCAAGTTTATACAACCGCCGTCTCGTTGTGCAAGCGGATGACGGTATGAGAACATTAGCCATATGGTTAAACCTTTTTGCAATTCCATGACCCGCGCTTGCGTCTTTATTGAGGGGGCAGTCGTATGAATCTGGACGAGAATTCGATCAATACGCGAATGAAGGCGATACCCGAGTGGAGGCGCGAAGGCGAAGCCGTCATCAGGGATTTCCAGTTCGAAAATTTCGCGGGAGCTCTGGATTTCGTCAACCGCGTCGGCGCATCAGCCGAGGCTGCCGACCACCATCCTGACATATTTTTACACGGATGGAACAAAGTCAGACTGACCCTCTCGACCCATTCGAGCAATGGCCTGACTGTGAAGGACTTCGATCTGGCGGAAAAGATCGACAAACTTTTACACGCATGAAGAAAGTTACGATCGTTTGCGACGGAAGCAGTCTGGGCAACGGAACGAAGGCCTCGCGCGCCGGCGCAGCGGCTATTCTGGAATACAAGGGGCTTGAGCGGATCGTCGGCGAGTTCCTTGGAAACTCGACCAACCAGCAGGCTGAGATCGTCGCCGCCTGCATCGGCCTCGAAGCGCTCAAGGAACCCTGCGACGTGAAAGTGATCTCCGATTCGCAGTACGTCGTCAAGACGATGACCGGGCTCTTCAAGCGCAAGGCCAACCTCGATCTCTGGAAGAGGCTCGATGCCGCGTCCCGGCCGCATCGCATCAACTGGACCTGGACGCGCGGCCATGCCGGGCATCCCGTTCAGGAGAAGTGCGATCAGGCGGCCCGATTGATCGCCGAGGCCGGACTGGTGGATCAGACCGGAATCGACCGCATCCTGAACGACTGACGGCGCCCGATTGGAAAACCCGCACCGCTCTGCTATCCTGTCACATTCCGAACCGTATATACTTTTTTATATATATCGTTTTCTTGACTGAAAGGCGTTTTATGGAAATCACACGGCCTGCGGAGGATCTGGACGCGGCAGGGATGCTGACGGATCAGGCTGCAATGAGCCCGTCGGTCAGAATGGCCGCCTACCTGCATTTGACCAAGCCCCGGATCACGATGCTGGTGGTTCTGTCGGCTCTGGCAGGATTCGCTCTCGGCTCGCCGGCCCAGATCGACTGGACCGGAATGTTGAATCTGGCGATCGGCGTCGGACTGCTCTCGAGCGGAATCAGCACGCTCAACCAGTACTGGGAGCGGGATCTCGACGCTCTGATGCAACGGACAAAGAAACGTCCGCTTCCGAGCGGCATTCTATCGGCGCGTTACGCCCTGACTTTCGGCATACTCATCTCGATCGTGGCTGAGATCTACCTCCTGGTGAAGGTCAATTCTCTGACCGCGCTGTGGGGACTGGTTGCTCTTTCGACCTATCTGTTTCTTTACACCCCGCTCAAGACGCGGACTCACTGGTGTACCTTCATCGGAGCTTTTCCCGGCGCGCTGCCGCCGTTGCTCGGCTGGACCGCCGCCCGCAATCAGATGGGGCTCGAACCGCTGGTCCTCTTCGGAATCATGTTCCTCTGGCAGTTCCCGCACTTCCACGCCATCGCCACGATGTACCGCGAGGAGTACGCCAAAGCCGGAATCAAGATGCTGCCCGTGGTCGAACCCGATCTCAAATCGACCTCGCGTCAGATCGTCCTCTACACGATCCTGCTGCTTCCGGTCAGCCTGCTCCCGACGGTCCTTCAGTTTTCCGGCTTCGTTTATCTTGCCGGAGCCGTCGTGATGGGCGCGCTCTTCCTCTATGCCAGCGTCGTCGCCGCAAGCCGCATGGACCGCGAAAAATCGCGATTCCTGCTCAAAGCGTCGGTACTCTACCTGCCGCTGCTCTTCGGACTGATGGTTTTGAACAGGTAATTGAATTATGGATGCGCGGCGCGTTCGATCCTGTCCATGAGCGCCGCGCCGAGTCCTTCCTTCTCGACGGCCTGACAATAGATGGCGTCGATTCCCGCTTCATCGCATTCGCGGAAGAAACGGAAGAGCGAACGGGCATAGTCCTCGATGTCCGGGCAGATTCTGATCATTCTGAATTCGTCCTCGCGCGGGGGCGCTTCGAGACCGATGTAGGCTGAGACTTCGGAGGCGACGAGGTATTGAGGATAGGTGCAGATGACGACCCTGGCGCGGGGAGAGTAATGCCGGTACTTCATGCCGGGGCTTCGCGGGACGGCGTCGGGGCCGAGTTCGGCCATGGTCGTCTCGGGGATGACCTCGCGGAGATGTTCGAGGGTGACGGCGCCGGCGCGGAGCACGCGCGGGACATCCCCAGTGCAGTCGACGACGGTCGATTCCAGGCCGACTTGTGTCTGATCGCCCTGGAGCAGGCATCCGATCCGGCCGTCCAGATCCTCGCGGACGGCCTGCCAGGTGGTCGGGCTGGGCCGGCCCGAAAGGTTCGCCGAGGGGGCAACGACCGGAACGCCGCAGGCCCTGAGAAACTGCTGCGCCATCGGATGATCGGGCATGCGGACGCCGATCGTATCCAGACCGGCCGTGGCGACCATGGGCACTCTCGATGATTTGGGAAGGATGACGGTGAGCGGTCCGGGAAAGAACCTCTCGATCAACCGGCGGGCAGCGGGCGTGATCCGGCTGGTCAGGGAATCGAGCTGCGACAGATCGGCGATGTGGGCGATCAGCGGATTATCCGAGGGCCTTCCCTTGGCGACGAATATCTTTCGGACGGCTTCCTCGTTGAAGATATCCGCGCCGAGCCCGTATACGGTCTCGGTCGGAAAGGCGACCAGCTCGCCGTGCCGGATGAACCGCGCGGCGATCGACGGAGACTGTGTTACCTTTGTTTTCACCTCTTGCTATCTCAAGGCAACGCGACGGACGACGCTCGAAAAATTGAGGCCGTCGTTCGCCGCATCGAAGTCGCGCCAGGCCGGATTGAAACGGATGCGACTGCGAACCGGTTCGGCGCGAAAGACCGTGCCGGGCTCGAAACCTGACTGACTCCAGTACCCCCGATCGTCGGTCTCGACCTCATCCGGCACTTCTCCGCCGCCCGAGAGGCGAACGAATCTGATCGAAACCCGCGGAATCGGCTGGCCGCTTTCAGTCGTGATCCGGCCGGAGACCGAAAAGAGCGGAGCGAACCCCGCCTGCGAAATCGTGACCGTCCGCCCGGCGATGCGAATTGTTCCGCTGCGTGCGGCCGGGCTCTGATTGGCCGAGACCAGGAACTGGACGATGCCCGCGCCGGCGGCTTCAGCGCCTGAAGTGACCGCGATCCAGTCGTTCAGGCTCTCGACCTTCCACTTCACTCCGGGCAGGGCCTCGACCGCAACGCTGCCGGAGCCTCCGCGCATGCCGAAGACGAGGTCCGTCGGAGAAAGCCTCGTCGATGCCAGTTCGAAAGCGGCTTTAATATCGAGCCTTCCGAACCCGTAAAGATTGTTGGGGACTCCGTCGCTGCCGCACTGCGTATCAGGAACCGGAACGGCCGACTGATTGAGGATCCGCTCGGTCGTCTCGATCTGTCCGCGCAGATCAGGGAAGGCCGACCAGAGCAGCGCCACCGCTCCGGCCACGTGCGGAGTGGCCATCGATGTTCCGCTGCTCGAACCGTAACTCCCCGTTCTCAGCGCCGATCTGACTCTCACGCCGGGCGCCGCCAGGTCGGGTTTGACGATCAGCTTCTCACCGATTTTGACAGGCCCCCGCCCGCTGAAAGCGGCCAGCATTCCCGTACCGGCATCGATCGCACCGATGGTGTAGGATTCGGGATAGATCGACGGAGGATCGACGACCGTCGAACAGGCGGAACCCGAATTGCCGGCGGCGACGATCGTCATGATGCCGGCGGCGCGCTGAACCCGGACAGCTTCAGCCAGAGTATCGGCCTCGCAGCCTTCCGACGGCGGACAGGTCCAGGAGTTGGTCGTGATGTCGGGGGCCTTTGAAGGATCGCCGTCTTCGGGGCGCCCGTTGACAGGGTACGGGGCGAGGAAAAACTGAAAGCATTCGAGGTAGGTCGCGGGCGTCCCGTTTCCGCGGTCCATATTCCGGCAGGCGATGAACTTCGCGCCGGGCGCCACACCGATCCGGTTCGTCGCTCCGTCGTATCCGACCGCGGTCCCGAGCGTGTGAGTCCCGTGATTATCGTCATCGCACGGAACTTTGGAATCCGCTCCGCAGTCTCCTCCGCCCGAATGTATGCTGTCGTGCCAGTTGTAATCGTGAACGGCCCCCCTCGAGGTCATTCCGCGATACTGCCCGATCAGCGCAGGATGGTCCCACCGGGCGCCCGTATCCTGGCCGCCGACCACTATCCCCTGGCCGGTGAAACCCATCGACCAGACCTCGGGCGCCCGGATGTAAGCGACTCCCTGCTCGACGCCATCGGCGGTCAGAGCCGGAAGCTCGTCGTTCCTTGTCTCGGGCATCGGACCGATCCCGGAGATCAACGGATTCCCTTCCACGCGTTCGACCTCCGGCCGGGCCGCCAGTTCGAGCGCCACATCGCGCGTTCCCTTAACCAGGATCCCGTTGACGATGTAAAACTGACGGTGCTCGATCCCGCGCTGCTTCAGCCAGTCCGCGATTCCGGCCTGACTGACGCGGGCATGCTCGAGCAGAGCCTCGAAGACATAGCGCCCTTTTTCGGCGCGAGTTCTCAGTTTCGCCGCACCGCTCAGATCGGCCCGCGAGCCGAGAATAACCAGAAACTCGGCCTCGTCGCCCCCGGCAGTCTTCTCAATCACCCAGCGCGACAGCTTCGCCGACGCCGCCTGCCGGTTGATATTCTGGCCCGTAGAAAGACCAATGCCCCATACCGCAAGAATTATTAATAAGATGATGTGTGAGGGTTTCATGACTTAGTAGAAAGTAGAAAGTAGAAAGTAGAAAGAAAGAAAAGATCGGAAAAGCCGGACAGGCCAGTCACTTTTTACTTTCTACTTTTTACTTTCTACTCAATATCTCATCGCCTTGACCGCGGAGTCGGACCACGCCTCGAGAGGAGCGTAAGCGTCGGTCAGAATGACCGCCTGATCGCGCGGCAGTTCGATGCGAGATTTGAAGACCGAATCAATATAGTTGATCCGGCGGGCCTCCTCGGAGACCTTCATGGTAAACGGTTCGGGCGTCTCGGGCAGCTCTCCCGCCACCAGGAACATCGTCGTCACCAGATTGGGGTCCTTGCCGGAAACCACCCAGTTCGGCGAGAAGACCGATATCTTGCCGAAGATATCCTCCATCGTTGCGACGACCGATGAGACCACACGTGCGTTATTTCCCTGAAAGCCGCCGACTATGTTGGCAACTATCAGACCCTTCGGAGCCAGCCGGTCGTTGAGACTCTGGAATGCCTCGCGGGTCAGCAGGTGATAGGGAGGAGTATCGCCGCTGAAAGCATCGAGCACAATGACGTCATACTTTTCGTTCAGCAGAACTGTCTCGGTCCGGGCATCGCCGATGATCACCTTGACCGAATCCGGGAGGCCGAAATACTCGCGGGCCACTTTCTCAGACATCGGGTCGATCTCGATGACAGTCACCTCGACGCCCTCCTCGGCCAGCGCGCGCGCGAAGACGCCGGCGCCGAGTCCCCAGATGAGAACCTTCTTCGGCATGCCTTTGGCGGTCGTCAGTCGCTCGAGCCCGTATGCGTATTTCGCGTAAGAAACGTCGCCGATCAGCGATCCCTGCTGGACACCGTTGAGAAAAAGATACCGCACGCCGCGGTAATCGCTGACCACCAGATCGCCGTATGACGAAGGAACGCGTGCCGTGACGGGGTAGATTTCGTTCTTGTAGATGATGTCGCGGTCCGCTTCATCTCCCATGACTTTGGTCGTCACCGACCCGAGGAGCAGACCGACCAGCAGAAGCAGCGCCGTCTGGCGTTTCTGCCTGAAAAGAAGGTAGAGGAACGGGCAGAGCGACAGCGCGACGGCCGTCGAGATAATGGCCACATGGACGGACATGTTCGGGATCAGCAGCAGCGATACAGAAAGGCTTCCGGCGACCGATCCGATCGTCGACAGGGCGTAAAGATTTCCGACACTGGTTCCGAGCTGGCCGTAATCGGCCGCGGCGCGGACGGCCATCGGAGAGACCATGCCGAGCAGAAAGAGCGTCGGCAGGAAGAGCAGAATCGCGGCCATGAAGGTTCCGCCGATCATCCCCGCCTGATAGGAGACGCGCAGAACCGGCTGCGTGATCAGATCGGAAAGCAGCAGCATTCCGGCCGATATCCCCATCACCATCATCAGCGTGCCGAGGCCCGGCCGGCGGTCCGCTACGCGGCCGCCGATCGCATATCCGACCGCCAGAGCCGCCAGCGTGACGGTGATCAGCGCGCTCCAGACATGGAGCGTGGTCCCGAAATTGGGCGCCAGGACGCGGGAGCCGAGGATCTCGACGATCATCACCGAAGCGCCGCCGATCAGCACCGCCGCCCTCAGCAGCCAGCGGTAGACGCCCGTCAGCGACGATTCACCTGCCGGCGTATCGACTGCATCGTCGGATGCGTTTGTAATTGGAGCCTTCTGTCTCTGTTTCAGATTCTTTGCTTTCATGCCTGATTGCACTTATATATTACCTGCGACTTTCTTCATCGAATGAATATCACCCGTTCACTTCCCTCACCGGAACCCGCTTCTTCAAATTCAATGCGGAAGGACACCGCTTTACTCTTTTTGCTTTCTGCATGCTTTCTGCATTATTACTGATCAGGGTCTTCGGCGCGGGGCGAAATTCGGGAAGAATCCACGTCGGGTTTGCCAGCGAACAGATTGTAAGAATATGTCAAATCGACCCGATTTTCCATCCGGGAAATGCCTTGTCGAACAGAAAAATGCCCGGCGACCATCAGGCAATCCGTAACGGATTCTGTTATTTTATCAAGTCGCGGGAACGGCGGTCCTGAAAGATCATGAACGAAGCATCGGAAAATAAAGACCGGGGAGTACCCAGAGTCGGGATGGGCGTCCTGGTGACGCGCAATGGAAAATTACTGCTCGGACGGCGACTCGGGTCGCACGGCGCTGAAACCTTCGCCGCTCCCGGCGGACATATCGAATTCGGCGAAACATTCGAGCAGGCGGCGCGCCGCGAAGTGCGGGAAGAGACCGGGCTGGAGATCGCCAACCTGAAACTTCTCTGCGTCGGGAATTACATCTTTTCAGTAAATGACGGCGAGAGGCACTACATCGACGTCGACCTGGTCTGCGATGCGCCCGAGGGCGACCCCGTCCTGATGGAACCAGACAAGTGTGCCGGATGGGATTGGTACGATCCGCATGATCTGCCGTCTCCGCTCTTCATCGTCACCAGGCGAATGATCGAGAGCTGGCTGACCGGCGTTCTCGTTTTCGATCCCGCATCGATCGAGCGCCAGTGATCTGCTGATCCCGGTTGAATCGAAGGCAGTCAGGATTTACACTCTTTTCATCCCCTTTCGACGGTGCAGACTTAGTTAATGATCAGAGCTGTCATTCTAACAATAAGCGATACCGCTTCGCGCGGCGAACGAGTCGACCTGTCGGGTCCCGCCGTGGCAGAGGAACTGCAGGGGATCGGAGCGGAGATCGTGAGGATCGAGGTTCTGGCGGATGAGAGACCCTCGATCGCCGAACGGCTCGGTCAGATCGCCGACAGTGGAGAAGCCGATCTGATCGTGACAACCGGAGGAACGGGTTTTTCAGCCCGCGATGTGACACCCGAAGCGACACGCGACGCGATCGAGCGCGAGGCGCCGGGACTGGCCGAACTGATGCGCGCCGAAAGCATCAGAATCACGCCGCTGGCCGCGCTCTCGCGTTCGGTCTGCGGAATCCGCGGCCGGACTCTGATCGTCAATCTGCCCGGCAGCGTGAGAGGGGCAAGAGAGAATCTGACGGCGATAGCCCGCATTCTGCCCCACGCGATCGAACTGTTGAAGGAATGAAGATCTCGCCATCCCCCCAAGGATATCTTGAACTTGAAGGAGGTCAGGAAAAGATGATGTTGAAACCGGTACGCTACAGTCTGTCAACGGCCCTTGTGATGCTGCTTCTGGCGACAGCCGCCGCAGCCCAGAATCCGTACGATAAATTCCGTAATCGGGAACATTCGAACAGCGGATATCTCTCGGAAGAGGACGAGATGCGTCTGGCCGGACAGGTCCATCAGGAGCTGCTCAAGAAGACGCGGCTGGTCAGCAATTCCAGCATGGTCAATTATGTTACTCAGATCGGCAACCGCCTGGCCAGCCGGTCAGGCAGACCGGATATCCAGTGGCGCTTCTTCGTGGTCGACGATAATTCGATCAACGCATTCGCGACGCTCGGCGGACACGTCTACATTCACACCGGACTGATCAACGCGGCGACGAGCGAGGCCCAGCTGGCCAGCGTGATCGGGCATGAAATCGGGCACATCGTCGGACGGCATGGCCTCGAGAACGTCAAGCGGCAGCAGAAATACGGCGCGCTGGCCGGTATCGCGACGATCGCCGGAGCGATCCTCGGCGGACAGACCGGCGCCGGCATCGGGCAGCTTGCCGGCGGACTTGTGGCCGGCGGATACCTGATGAAACACAGCCGCGATGCGGAGAGAGAAGCAGATTATCTGGGAGTCCACAACCTCGAACGCGCCGGATACAACACCGGAGGCATGGTCGAGATCTTTCAAACCCTCAACGAGCTCAACCGCAGCAATCCCGACATGTTCGGGTCCATTCTGGCCAGTCACCCGCCGCCGGCTGAGCGCGCGGCGAACACACGGCGCGAGATCGAAGACCACCTGCGCGGATCGGACAACGCCGGCATCAACAATACGGAGAACTTCAGACGGATCAAAAGCGGGCTTCCGGCATCGGGGCAGGCAGCTCCGGCAACTCGTCGCAAAATCCGCCGGCGACCGTAACCTCGCGACTGCGACTCTCCGGTGAAGGATGAAACTGGTAAACGGAGCGATCGGGACCGTCATGACGCCGGGGCAGAGCGTCTGCAGGAGTATCGCAGCAATGGCGCTGGCGCTCAGCCTGATCCTGCAGGCATTCTCTTCCCCGCAGAGGCGTCCCGTTCTGCGCCCGATGGACAGAAGCTATTTCGCCGGAAAGCTGCTTCTGGTTCCGCGGGACGATCGGCCGTCCTCCCTGCAGGGTCCCCGGATGATCGCGGAGATCGCCGATCACGACCTGCTGACTCCCCCCGTGCGACTGCTCGATGATCCCGATAAACTCGACCTCTGGTTGCGTGAATTCAACCTTTTCGATATCGACGGGATCATCATCTCGCTCGAAAGGATGACCGACCGGGAGGGGAATCCGCGGACCGCTATCCTCGACTTCATTCGCCGGACCAGGCCCGGACTTCAGATCTACGGATTCACTGCGACCGAAGGCCTCTTTCGTCAAAGCCTGATGCTGGTCGATGAAGGGAAGCTGGACCTGCTTCTGATCGCCGGCGACAGGCAGTCGCCGGCCGCAATGTCCGGTGAGAATGCCGCGGCCCGGGAGGGCAGGGTCATGCTCGAGGATAATCCCGAGAGTTCCACGACGCTCCTCGTCGCGCGGATGCTCAACCGTCGTTTCGGATACTCGCCGCGGATCATGTCCGTCTTCGGGATCAACGTCGACGCCGGAACGCGCGAAAAGGTGCTCCGAACCCAGAACCAGGTTATCGCAAAGGTCGGAGCCATCGGCGGCACGATCTCAGGAGGAACGGCGCCAGCTCCCGAACTGATCGTCTACCTCCACCTGTCCGGGCTGACCGACCGTGACAGGGCCGCCTTCGTTCAATCGATCAATACGGCGCTTGAAAAGAACCTCCGCGTGGTCCTCGTCGATCTGGCTGCGGAGCCCGAATCGCGCCATGCGCTGATGGCTTCGCTGCGTCAGATGAAACTGCTCGACAGGCTCTCGGGTTATGCCGGACGCGCCGGCGTCGATGAGCCGGTCGGCGATGTGGTGACGAGGGCGGTCGGTCAGGCCTCTGCCTTTCTGCTCGCGATCAGGTTTCTGCGTGACGATCTGGACCGCGTCCGGCGGATCGACCGCTCGCAGGTCAGGCTGCTCATCAGCAGGTATCTGAGCGACTTTAGTTACCCGCTGACGATCAGCGGGGAGATCCGCAATCACGCCCGGACCGCTTTGAACATGAGCCGGTTGAGCGCGTCGGACGATAGGCTGCTCGATTACGCCACAGAACGGGTCCGCGCCGCCGCAGAAGAACTGTTCAACGATCAGTTCCGCCGCAACGTTCACGCAACGCTGCTCAGCAGCGGGCTTCGCGCTCAATTCGAAGTCAGACTTCTTCAACGCGTTCAGACCAGAATCTATCCCTCGCGCGGGGATGAATCGATCGAGATCGAGATCACGCCGTCGGTCTATCTGGTCCACCTCGGCAATCTGTCGACCCCGCTTCTGCCCGAACGCGCATACTGGGAGCTGGTCGGAGACATCGACGACCGCATACTCCGCAGATGGGAGGAGATCAACTGGCTCAGATTCAAGGTCGATGCCGAGAGCGTCGAAATGAGAATCCGAATCGACGAGAAGAGAAAAGACCTTCCCGAATCGGATGAAGGCTACCAGATCGCGAACCGGCTCTCCCGCGGAAAACGTCGCATCGAGATAACTTCGCGCGCGCCGGCCGGAGCCTTCCACGCCCTCTCGAGGCTCGAACAACTCGGCATCGAAGGCAGACTGGCGGGCGAATTCCAGATGACCGAATCACCGGCCGTGGATGACCGCGGCGCTCTGGACGATTTCGCGGGACGATGGTCCGATCGCGACCGCGCGGATCTCATGACCTGGCTTGGACGATTCCGGATGAACAACTACTACCTGCTCTCGACCGGACTCGATGAAGAGAGGATCGCCAGGCTTCTGCGAAAGGCAGAAGAGAACTTCCTGAGCCTGACCGTCGTCATCGAGGGCCGGAGCGGCGATGAAATATCGCGAGAGATAACCGAACTTGCGGCATTCGGAGTCAGGCGGTTTGCCCTGCCGGCGGGCACGGATCAGGCTGCAGCCTCGAGTGCAACCGAGGCGGCGCGGAGGTCCGGCGCGGGACTGAAGATCATGCCACCGGCCCTTCCCGTCACTTTGTGCGCGTGGAATCCTCCGGCATCCCGGGCTTCCGGAGTCGTTGCGCGATTCGACTCCCTGCAAACCTCGCTCCCCGGACTCTCCTCCGCTGCTGATTACGCATGGAACGGAAACGGGTACTCTCCCGAATCTTCATTCACAAGATCGTTTGAACTGCTTTATGATGAGCGGTCGCGCGAGGCCGTTACGCAATGGAACAATCTGACCGGCAGTTGCGCCTCACAGGACGGGATGTGGAGCGCCCTCAACGCCGGCGCGGCCGGGACCGATCTTAACGAGGCCGAGAAGCTGATCGGCCGTTTGAGAACATCCGTCGAATCGATCTCCGGGACGCGCGATCGGGGCCTGCTCCGCGGCGAACTCGCGCAACGGGTCGCAGACGCGGAGAGAAATCTCACCCGGCTCAGAAACCGATGAGACCTCGTAACCGCTCAGGGTACGGATAAACGGAAGGAGCATTCAAGAAAACGATGTCACAAATGCTGAATGAGATCGGCCAGCAGCCGCTGGCAATCGAGAGAACGATCCGACGCGAGTCGCGCAAGATCGTCGCATTCGCCGAAAAACTGCGGAGGGACCGCCCGCGACTGATCGTCCTCGTCGCACGGGGCAGCTCAGACAATGCCGCACTCTTCGGACGCTACCTGCTCGAGATGACCACCGGCATTCCGGTCTCGCTGGCCGCACCGGCCATTCATACGCTCTACAAGGCGAAACTGGACCTCAGGGACGCGCTAGTCATCGGCATATCGCAGTCCGGCGAGGGCGTCGATATCAACATGGTCCTTGAAAATTCGAAGAAGTGCGGTGCCAGAACGCTGGCCATCACCAACGAAGCCGGTTCGACCATGGCCGGGATCGCCGACGAAACCTTCCTCATCCACGCCGGACGCGAAAAGAGCGTGGCGGCGACCAAGACCTATACCGGACAACTGCTGATCTTTCACCTGCTCGCCCGCGCGCTGGGCGGCAACCAGAGCGAGATCGAACGGATCCCCGAACTGACCGCCGAGGCGCTCAAACTCCGCCCGCGGATCGAGGAGATCGTCGAACGCTATGCCTACATGGAACACTGCGTCGTCGTCGGCCGCGGCCTCAATTATTCGAATGCATTCGAGTTCGCCATCAAACTGATGGAGACCTGTTACGTGGTGGCCGAGCGTTTTTCGGGCGCCGACTTCCTTCACGGCCCGATCGCCATCGTCGATAGGGCTTTCCCGGTCTTCCTCTTCGCTCCTCCGGGGCCGACGCTGAAGGGAATGAAGGACCTGGCGGGCAGGCTGGAACAGATGGGAGCCGAGACGGTCGTTATCTCCAGCGAACCCGGAATCATCAGAAAGTCAGGCCGAGGTATTCTGATGCCGCAACGGATTCCGGAGATCCTCTCGCCGATCCCGTATATCGTCCCCGCGCAGCTCTTCGCCGCACTGCTCTCTGAATCGAAAGGGCTCAGCCCGGATCAGCCGCGCGCGCTCCGCAAGGT
>CALBSU010000307.1 GCA_937967285.1 uncultured Acidobacteriota bacterium | reverse complement strand
TTCCGATCGGCGACGCCGCAGGCCCGTGCGGGCTGCAGCGATGCCGTCCATGCCGCATCCACCAGATCCATGCCGGTGAAATCGATCGAATTGGCCACCGCGCGATTCATCGTCAGGACTGAACCGGCGATCGTCTCGCCGTCCATCAGAGTGCAGAGCGGACCGCGAACCCGGATCTGAAAATCGCCGAGGGTGTAGATGCCGTCGCCGATTCCCTGGGCCGCCGTGGCATCGGTGATCAGCGTCAAGCCGTCGCGTCCCTTCGCCTTCCAGGCCAGACGCGCCATCCTGGGATTGACGTGCACGCCGTCGCAGATCAGCTCCGCCTGGATTCCCGGCTCGGTCAGACACGCCGCTGCAAGGCCCGGCTTGCGATGGTGGACGCCCGACATCGCATTGTAGAGATGCGTGGCCCGCGTCGCCCCGGCCTCGATCGCTTCGAGCGCCGTGTCGTAATCGGCTTCGGAATGGCCCAGCGAAGCGGCGACTCCGTTTTCGACGAGCATCCGGATCAGCTCGATCCCCCCCGGCAGTTCCGGCGCGAGCGTCATGATCCTGATCGCCCCGCCGGCGGCATCGAGCAACTCGCGGCACTCGTCGAAATCGGGATCGCGGATCGCCGATTCGGGCTGCGCGCCCTTGAATTTCACGTTGATGTACGGACCCTCGATGTGCAGCCCGAGGATCTCCGCGCGATCGAGCGCATCGTTCTGCCCCGCGCGCGCCTCCAGCACATCGGCCGTCGACTTCATCAGCTCATCGTGCCGGGCGGCGATGGTCGTCGCCAGAAATCCCGTCGTCCCGAATCTGAGGACAGCCCGGGAAATCCGCCTGAGCCCGTCGACGCCGTTAGCCATGACATCGTCGCCCGCGCTGCCGTGAAAATGCGTATCGATGAATCCGGGCATGACGATGCAGCCCGAGGCGTCGACGATTCGCGCGCCTTCGACAGGCTGCGCTTCCGTCGAAGCGCCCGTAAAGACGATCCGCCCGTCCTCACACAGCACGATCCCATCCTCGATCACACCCGCAGGGGTCACCACCCTGCCTCCCTTTATCGCCAGACGATCACTCATCCTGCTCCGCTCCTCGATAAAATATGCCCGGTCGCTGCAATCCGCCCGGACAAGATGTCACAGAATATCACAGCCCCGAGTGACGGTTTGTCGCACCTGGCGCCGCCTTAGGTCAGATTAACCACGGCGGCCTGCTCCTTGTCCGAATCGCAACAACCCTGCAACAATTTTTCAATATCGGCTTAATATTATATTGGTTTGCCGGGTTACCGGAAACCTCAGCTTTGTCAGCAGACAGACTGGGTGTAATTATTGTTCAGCAAATTGAGATGAAGATCTGCGCAACCGTCGAATCCGCTGAATCCCACGCAGAGTTTTCACGAAATTCTTGAGAATTGCCTCAGCGTGCAGTTCCGGCAGGATTCCGGCGTGCAGATTGCATCGGGCGGTTGTTTTGAAATTTTCGATAACGCACCGAATGGAATAGCGCGATGGAACAGGTTACAGCAGTAAGCTCTCATTCACACCACGATCATCACCCCACGCCGATGCAGCGGCTGATGAGCCTGCTCAGGCTCGACGGCAAGGACATCTGGGTGATCGTCCTCTACAACGTACTGATCGGCATTCTGGCGCTGGCGGTACCTCTTGCAGCGCAGGCCCTGGTCAACACGATCGCGGCGGGCGTCATGATCCAGCCGCTCGTGGTCCTGACATTTGGAGTCCTGGGAGCGCTGATCATCGTCGGCATTCTGAGGCTGTTCAAGCTGTCACTGATCGAAAAACTGCAGCAGCGCATCTTCGCGCGGACTTCGCTCCAGCTCGCCGAAACGCTGCCGCGGATCAGGCATGACGTGCTGGCACGCGAGTACGCGCCGCAGCTCGTCAACCGGTTTTTCGACGTCATCATCATCCAGAAGACGATGTCGAAGATCCTGCTCGACGGACCGGCCGCCACGCTCCAGGTGCTGATCGCGCTGGTGCTGATGTCCTTCTACAACCCATACCTGCTCGGTTTCGCGGTCATCATTCTCGTCTTTTCGTCATTCATAATCAGAGTGCTCGGGATCGGCGGCCTGCGGACCAGCATCCAGGAATCGCTCAGCAAATACCGGCTGGCCGACTGGCTCGAGGAGCTTGCGCGCTGCGAACGCGGATTCAAGATGAGCGCCGTTCCGGCGTATCCGATCGAGCGGGCCGACCTGCTGGTCATCGACTACGTCAGATTGCGGCGCGAGCACTTCCGCGTCGTCTTCCGGCAGGCGCTCGGGACCTACTTCTTCCAGGCTCTGGCGAGCGCCGGCGTGCTGGCCATCGGAGGCTGGCTGGTCATCAATCGCGAACTGACGCTCGGCCAGGTGGTCGCGGCAGAGATCGTGGTGGTCGGGGCGCTCGAAGGCCTCGAGAAGATCGTCCGGCTGCTCGAGAGCGGATACGACCTGCTGACCAGCCTCGACAAGGTCGGACACGTGACAGACATGCCGGTCGAGCGTACCCGCGGGCGCGACCTGCCTGTCAGCAATGACGGCGTCAAAGTCGAGTGCCGGAAACTGCGATTCTCGTACGATGGTCGCGCGGAGGTCCTCTCCGACCTCAACCTGAACATCCAGCCCGGCGAACATATCAGCCTGGTCGGCAAGTCCGGCGTCGGAAAATCCACGCTCGCCATGCTGATCTGCGGCATGCACGAACCGGCACACGGCCTGGTCAAGATCAACGGGATGGATGTCCGCGATGCCAACCTCAACAGCCTGCGTCGCGTGGTCGGTCTGGTCAGCGACACAAACGAGATCTTCGCCGGAACGATCGAGGAGAACATCCTGCTCGGCCGGCAGTACATCGCGCATGAGGATCTTCAGTGGGCGCTCGAGCTGACGCGCCTGACGGACGACCTGGCCCTCATGCCCGACGGTCTCCAGACCTGGCTCGTCACCGAGGGACGCAACCTCTCGCGCGGTCAGTTGCAGCGACTGCTTCTGGCACGCGCCATCGTCAGCCGTCCGCAGCTGCTGATCCTCGATGAAGGATTCACCGGTATCGACGAAAAAGATAAACTGGCGATTCTCGATAACCTGTACAATTCGAACCACAGGTGGACGATCATCGATATCTCGCACGATCCTGAAGTAGTCATCAGGTCGAAGCAGATTCATGTCATGGCCAATGGCCAGATCGTCGAAACGGGATCGCCGAGCGAGCTGGTCGGGGTGCATGACTGCGAGTTCACTCGCCTCTTCCCGAGCCTGTTCATCAACGATGTGAGGTGATTGAGATGGCCGCCCTTGAGAAGAAAAACGTAATCGAACTTGCGACCGTCGCCGCTCCGCACGAAAGAAAGCCGCGAATCCAGTCGCTCGACATGATGCGCACCCCGCATGCCATGCGTCCGATCGCACTCTGGATTCTGCTTCTGCTGCTGCTGATCGCGCTCTGTCTCTACTTCGTGCCGTGGCAGCAGTCGGTCACCGGCTACGGTCGCATCATCGTCTTTTCCCCGATGGACAGGCCGCAGAACATCGAGGCTCAGATCCCCGGCCGGCTGGTCAGGTGGAACATCCTCGAAGGCCAGCAGGTCAAGGCCGGCGAGGCGATCGCCGAGATCGAGGACATCGATTCGAAATTCCTCTCCGACGATCAGGTTGCGATGCTCAAATCGCAGCAGTCTTACCTTGCAACTGGAATCGAGCAGGCGCGCTCGCGCGAGATGGCGCTCGAAGGCCAGCTCAAAGACCTGACCGCCTCGAGAGGCGTCGCGATTCCGGCGGCAGAGCAGAAGGCCCTGCAGGCTGAGGACGCAGTCAGGCAGGCCGAACAGACGGTCGAACAGGCCAAACAGTCGCTGATCACCGCCGAGCTGAACCTGAAACGACGACAGGAACTCTTCGAGAAGGGGCTCCGCTCGAAGCGCGATCTGGAACTCGCCGAACTCGATATCGTGACGGCAAGGACGCGGCTCGAGACGGTCCAGGCGGCGCTCGAAGTGTCCCGCAAAGGCCTGCAGGTGGCGCGTTACGATCGCGACAAGATCGTCAACGACACCTCGGCCTCGCTCAACAGCACGCGCGCCTCGCTGGCCTCGGTCCGCGAGACGATCGCCAAGAACAACAGCGACCTGCAGAAGGTCGGGATCGATATTCAGAACGTCACGCAGCGTACCGACCAGCGCATCATCCGTGCCCCGCGTAACGGCAGGGTCGTCCGGGTCATGAAGGTCGGCCCCGGAGAGACCGTCAAGGCCGGCGATATCCTCGCCGTGCTTGCTCCGGAGACGACGGATCAGGCGGTCGAACTGTGGCTCAGCGATTTCGACGCTCCGCTGGTCTCCCCCGGACGACAGGTCCGGCTCAACTTCGCCGGCTGGCCGGCCGTGCAGTTCGTCGGCTGGCCCTCGGTCGCCGTCGGAACCTTCGCCGGCCGCGTCAAAGTGATGGACGCGGTCGACGACGGCAACAGCCGCTTCCGGATCATCGTCACTCCGGACGAGGAACTGATCAAGGCCGGCAAGGAGGAGCCATGGCCGACGCTCGACCAGCTCCGCCCCGGCGCCGAGGTCAACGGCTGGGTCATGCTCGACACCGTTTCGCTCGGCTGGGAACTCTGGCGTCAGTTCAACGCCTTCCCGCCGACCATCGAACGCGGCCCGATCGGCGAGAAGAACAAGGCGCCGAAACAAAAATCCGCGTCTAAAAAAGAAGACAAGGGTGACGACGAGAAATGATGAGATCACGATTTTTCATCATCGCAGCGGCTCTGCTCATCATCGCGCCCGGACTCAAGGCATCGGCACAGGAGCCCGCCCCGCGTGACGGCGGCGAGAGCTCGCCGATCTCTGAATCGATCAGACGAGAACTGCTCAGGCGCCTGAGCTACGCCGACATGCCGCAGTTCCGCATCACAGAGGATGAGGGACCGGCCTGGAACCTCGATCAGAGCGGCCGCCAGCCGGCCGGTCAGACTTCAGGGCAGTCGGCCGGACCGCAGTTCACAACGCTGACTCTCGAAGAGGTGCTCAATCTGATCGAGCTCTATCATCCGAAGCTGCGCGGAGCCGATGCTCAGCGGCGCATCGCTTCGGCCAAACGGCTCGAAAAGCAGGGCGCCTTCGACCCGGTGGTCTACGCCGGCTTCGATTACCTGCGATTCAACACCGAGTTCGACAGCAAACTCAGTCGCGGCAAGGTCGGATCGAGCCGCATCGCCGACGCCGGCGTCGAGTTCCTGACCCGCTACGGCGTCAAGATCTTCGGCGGCGCGCGTTACAATCTCGGCAAGATCAAATCGCC
>CALBSU010000306.1 GCA_937967285.1 uncultured Acidobacteriota bacterium | reverse complement strand
ACGGTTTCGATCAGAGCCTGAAAGATTTAACGGAGGGCCGAAGTCCTGAGGAACGCCGACAGGTACGGGCGGTGTTTCAATGCATCCATTCCGGTCCATTCTGGCAAATGCTGCGCGAACGGGGTGAGCTGTCCGGTGAGGAGGCGATCGCCGCGGCGAGTTGGGCCGCGCAGGCGCTGCTCAATACACTCCGCCGCGAACGGAAGAATTCTCATAAACAAACCAACAATGCCGGGAAAAAACGGCGCAAACCGAAAGGAGCCTGACCTTATGACTACGACTGAACAAAGAGTGGAGACGCTGGTGCTGGGTCCTCAAGATAACCGGCTGACTGAGCCGATGGACGTGCTCGGCGAACCGGGCCTGGTCAAACTCGCCGGCGGGGATACGGGAAATGCGGTGGCGATACTGCATTTCACTGTGCCGAAATTCTCCGGCCCGCCGATGCATCGACACTCGCGCGAGGATGAATGGTTCTATGTGCTCGACGGCGAACTCATCTTCGAGGTAGATGGAAAGCGTTTTACCGCAGGCCCTGGCACTTCAGCATTCGTTCCGCGCGGCGTGGCGCACACTTACCAGAACTACCGGGACGAGCCGGCACACATTCTGGTAGCGGAGACTCCGTCAGGACTGGAACGGTTCTTCGAGGAAGTTTCGGAGCATAACAAGGGCTTGAGCCAGCCTGATTTCGGACGTGTCGGGGAATTGGCGCAGAGCTATGGTTTGGAGCTGCTGGGCCCCCCGCTCTCGTAAAGACTCGTGCCGCCGGGCGGTTCCTTCGCAGTGCTGCAAAAGTTCTGTGCGGATCAGGCCCGTATTCTCGAAGCCGGTGCGGGAGGCTTTCAGCAAAGACCTCGACTTTCTTCCATAATTCCCCGTCAACCTTTACGCTAAGGGCTACATCTTTGCAGCTCTTGGCGTATTATCTTTTTGACATGTCAACCAAATATCTATTATGAAAAACAGTATATATATGACCTGGGCAAAGCATCATGCGGGAGCCCGTTACAATCTGGCCAACAGCGGCATGCTCGGCTGCGACCTGAGCGATCTGACGCTGACGATGGACGACGTGGCCGTCAACGGACCGAACCACGAAGGGTACGCGCCGTTGAAGGAGGCCATCGCACGGCATTACGATATGGCGCCTGAAAACGTCGTCCCCGCGCAGGGAACATCGATGGCCAATTTTCTGGCCATGGCGACGACACTCGAACCGGGCGACGAGGTTCTGATCGAGCAGCCGACCTACGAGCCGCTGCTTGCCGCGGCCGGTTACCTCGGAGCTGAGATCCGAAGGTTTTCGCGAAGGTTCGAGAACGGCTGGCGGATCGATCCCGATGAAGTCATCGCCGGGATCACTCCGCGGACCCGGATGATCGTCATCACCAGCCCGCACAATCCGAGCGGGGTCGTGGTCGAACCGGAGACCATGCGGAGGATCATCGATGCGGCCGGCGGCGCGATGGTGCTGGTCGACGAGGTCTATCGCGATATCCTGTATGAGGACGCCACGCCGGTCAACGCGCGGCTGGGTGAGAATGTGATCACCACAGGCAGCCTGACCAAGAGCTACGGGTTGAGCGGGCTCCGCTGCGGCTGGCTTCTCTGCAGTCCGGAATTCGCCGAACGCGCGCGCCGGATGAACGATCTGTTCGGGGCCGTCGGATCGGTGCCGAGCGATACGCTCTCTGTTGCGGCGTTCAGGCAGATCGACCGGCTGCTCGCCCGCGGACGCGCACTGCTCGAGCCGAACATGCGGCTGGTCAGGGATTTTCTGACCGCGCACGATGAGTTTCTGGAATGCGTCGTCCCGGCGCGCTCGATGATCGTCTTCCCGCGGCTCAGATCAGGCAGGGAGAGCGACGCGCTTCACGATCATCTGCGCCGCTATGAGACCTCGATCGTGCCGGGCAGGTTCTTCGAATCGCCGCGCCACTTCAGACTCGGCTATGTCGTCCGGACAGAGGATGTCGAGACCGGGCTGGCAAATCTCTCACGGGCCTTGAAGGAAACGGCCTGAGGAGCGCAGGCATCCTGCCTGCATGTTATATTTACCCCCGAAACCGTAAATTTTCCTGAGGCGCCGGAAGGAGCAATGTCACAACGCCTGAAAAAGATAGGAGTCTTCGTCGGTCCCGAGAAGCCGGAGGCCCTCGATCTGGTCAGAGACCTGCGCGACTGGTGCGCGGAGCGTGATATCGAACTGGGAGCCGCCGGCGAAATCGCCGCGCGGTCGGGCTGCGCGGCGCTGCCGGAAAAGGACGGCGAACTGGCGGTCGACCTTGATCTGGTGATCGTGCTCGGCGGTGACGGGACGATGCTCGGCGCGGCGAGGCTGATCGGGACCAGGCAGATCCCCGTCCTCGGCGTCAACTTCGGCTGGCTCGGGTACCTGACTGAATTCACTCTCGAGGAGATCTACTCGGCGCTCGAAGGCGCGCTCGACGGAAGCCTCTCGATCGACAGCAGGATGATGCTCGACGTCAGGCTGGTCCACAAAGGGAGCGTCGTCACCCTCGATCGTGCGCTCAACGATGCCGTCATCAACAAGGGCGCATTCGCCCGGATGATCGAGATGGAATGCTACATCGACGGCAAGTTCGTCAACGGTTTCCGCGCCGACGGAATGATCATCGCCACGCCGACGGGTTCGACGGCATACTCGCTCTCGGCGGGCGGGCCGATCGTTCATCCGAGAATGTCTGCGATCATCCTGACTCCGATATGTCCGCACATGCTCTCGAACCGGCCGGTGGTCGTGCCGGGCGAGAGCGTCGTCGAACTGGTCTTCAATCGCATCAGCGAGGGGCTCATGCTGACCATCGACGGTCAGATCGGGCACAACGTCCAGATCGACGATCGCATCGCCATCGACTGCAGCAGTACCGTTTTCAAGCTCATGCGTCCTCCCAATCGCAACTATTTCGAGGTGCTCCGCACCAAGCTGAAATGGGGCTGATCGGCCCCGTCACATTTCAATGGGAGCAGGTCTATGCTATTTCCAATCGGAGATGACAATTCAAACCGGACGATCGTTCCGTACGTTACCTATGCGCTGATAGCGCTCAATGTCCTGGTCTATTTTCTGCTTCAGTCGAGCGAGGCATTCACATACGGATACAGCGTCGTCCCCGCGGAGATCACGCGAGGCGATGACATCGACTCAGTGGTCAGGATCGGAGGCCAGGCGCTGCGCCTGTATCCCGGGCCGACGCCCGTCTACCTGACTCTCTTCTCGTCCATGTTCATGCACGGAGGGATCGGGCATCTCTTCGGGAACATGCTCTACCTGTGGATCTTCGGCGACAACGTCGAGGACGCAATGGGTCACGGCAAATACCTGATCTTCTATCTGATCTGCGGCGTGCTGGCCAGCGCGGCGCACATCCTCGTCGCTCCAAATTCGGTCGTCCCGAGCCTCGGTGCTTCGGGCGCCATCGCAGGGCTGCTCGGCGCGTACCTGGTGCTCTACCCGAAGCAGGGGATCCGAGTGCTCTACTGGGGGCGCGTGGTCGTCATGCCGGCGATCATGGTCATCGGTTTCTGGGGATTTCTGCAGTTCCTGAGCGGCTTCGGATCGCTCGCCCAGGTCGGCGAACAGGGCGGCGTCGCCTACATGGCGCACATCGGCGGATTCGTCGCCGGGATCGCGCTGGTCTTTCTGTTTCGCAATCGGCAAGTCCGGAAGGAACCGGGATTTTATCAGTAGTTGCCAGTTGCCAGTTTCCGGTGTGTATCGCGAAATCTGTATCTATTAATTTACTGATGTTACGCAGTGACAATTATCAGATGAGAGTTGACCTGTGTCCGCCCCGACAGGGGCGACAGAAAATAGCCCGGGGCAAGCGCGTAGCGCGCCGCCCCGGGAGACTTGTGCCGCACCATACGCGCCCTGAAGGGGCGCCAGATCAACAATTGTTCTATCGCCCTTTCAGGGCTCCGTATATATTGGTGGCTTGACCCGGGGCTGCGCGCTTGCCCCGGGCTATTTTCTATTGCCCCTGCGGGGCATTGAGGCTATCAACTGATTTTAAAAATCCCGAAGTACGTAACATCAGTTCCTTAATTCATCTTGGCTGTCCTGGCGCCTTGGCGTCGAAATCCAAAGATATTTTGTTTACAGAGCACTCGATTCCATTACTTTGGGTTCCAGTAATGATGATGAAGTAAGATTATTTAAGGAGCTCATTCAGCCGAGCCAGTTCCTCAACGGTACTCTTGCCATCCCGCAGGTTCCGCACGATCTGGCAGACTGAGTGATTGATCCGCTCGCCCAGATCGTTGTCCTGATGGGCGAGCGTGATGCCGACCTGAAGGCTGCTGCGCGGTGTCGGGTACGGCACCTGCAGAAACATCAGTTCGCAGCCGCTGCCCTGATCGGCGCCGCTGTAGAGGGACTGGGTCTGTTCCGAGACCTCCTCGGCGGTCATGTTCTTCTTCTTTGCCCGCGCGGTGGGAGCATTGGCGTTGGGCCATGGATTGGCGCTGCGCGCGGTGGTCGAGACGAGGGTGGCCGTGATCCTGCCCGGTCGCGCGCCTCCGCGCAGGGTGCCTGAGAGTTGCAGGCGTCCGTCAGAGATTCCGGCTCCGGTCAGCTCGAGCGTGAAGAGCGCCCGTCCGGGATTGATCCAGTCGTTGCGCCTGACTTCGATCCGCCTGCCGGTCATGACGCCGCCCGCGACGCGCGCCGGTTCGACCGCGGTCTTCTGCTGAGCACGCATGACGGTCTGCGGCAGCAGCACGAGAATGGCCAGTAAAATCGCTCGTTTCATCTTTCCCCTCGATTAAAGGCTTCCTGTTCTGAACTGCTCGGCGATGTACTCGCAGGCGCGCGCCGTGATGGCCATCATCGTCAGCGTCGGATTCTGATTGGCGATCGAGACGTAGCAGGCGCCGTCGGTGACGAAGACGTTTTTGACGTCCCACGCCTGGTTGAATTTGTTGAGAACGGAGCTTTTCGGATCGTCTCCCATGCGCGCCGTGCCGACTTCGTGGATCAGGATGCCGGGAACGGATGTCGGTCCGTGACTGACGCGGATGTCGGTGGCGCCGGCCGCTTCAAGCATTTCGCCGGCGGTCTCACCCATGTCGTAGACCATGTTGCGTTCGTTCTCGCCGAACTGCATATCGATGTGCAGGACGGGGATGCCCCAGGCGTCGACCACATCGCGGTTGATGCTGATCTGGTTTTCGTAGCGTGCCAGGCACTCGCCGAAACCTCCGAGGCTGATGCTCCACGGGTGCCACTCGCGCGCCTTGCGCTTGAGTTCGGCGCCGAATCCCGGCAGGCTTT
>CALBSU010000305.1 GCA_937967285.1 uncultured Acidobacteriota bacterium | reverse complement strand
GCCACACTCCGCACGGATCGACAAATCCGAAGCTGCTCAAGAGAAATGAGGTCAGGTTCCTCTGCCTCGAATGCCACTCGAATACGCCCGGACTGCAGGAAGAGGGCTCCGGGGTCGGACCTCCGACGCCGAGCTTCCACAACCTGGCGCAACCCCGCATTCAGAACTGCACGACCTGTCATTTGACCATTCATGGCTCGAATGCGGATCCATACTTCAGGCGTTAAGGAGCAAGAGACATGAACACCCAGAGACATTTCTCACACAAGTCGAACTCCCGGCTCCGCGCCGCGGGTCTGGCGCTGCTGATAATGATCACGCCGGCCTTCTTCGGAACCGTGACGGCATACGGTCAGAGCAGCGTCGAGAAGGCTGAAACCAGCAAACAGGTCGAGCAGCGCGTCGACGAACTTGAACGGGCACGCAATGCGGTCGCCAAGCCGGGCGACAAGCAGGAACCGACCAGGACCGGAAGAATGTGGGGCGATTATTCCGTCACCTCATCGATCGAGGTCGGGTACCGGAACGTCGACATCAACGGCAGCCGCGACAAGTACCTTTCGGACGTCAACATCCGGGACGGATTCAGGCTGCTCGAATACAGCTTCGATTCCCGCTCGCTGACCGGGAGCGGCCCGATCTACGATTTCCTCAAGGCCGAGGTGACAACGGCCGGCGGCGATCCGAGTCAGACCTTCTCCCTTCGCATGGACAAGGCACGGGCCTATAAGTTCGACGGAACGGTCCGCCGCTTCAACTATTTCAGATATCTGCCGAGCATCGCCAACAACTGGCACAACATCGATACTCGCCAGCAGATGTCCGATTTCAATCTCAAGCTCTTCCCGCAGCGCGCCGTGAGGGTCAACCTCGGTTACAGCCGCGCCATGGCCAAGGGCTATTCGCAGTGGACCAACAGCGCCGAACGGGATATCTTCCCGCAACCCGGCGACCGGCGGTGGGAGTCGAACGATTTCAGGCTCGGCGTCGATGCGACGTACAGGGGCTGGGATTTCTTCATCGAGCAGATGCACCGCAACTTCCGCTGGGATTCGACGGCCGCGTGGCCGGGCGGAACCAATGCCGGTTTCTTCCCGACCGACAACGCGACGCTGACCCTCTTCAACCGCGACGAACCGATGAGGACCAACGGCAATCTGACCCGCGGCAGCATCCGCGGCAGTCTCGGGAATCGCGTGCATGTCGCAACCCGCGGGATGTACGGCGAGGAGCACATGCGGATGGCCTTCTTCGAGAACTACGCCGGCACGGCGTCCTCTCCGGCCAACACCCGCGTGCTGACCAACCAGTACTCGAGCACGGGCAACGCCAAACGTCCGAGCGCTTCGTTCGACGGCGTGATCTCGTTCGACGTGACCGAGGATCTCGTCATCAGCAACTCCTTCAGGTACTCGCACTACCGGATACTCGGCGATGTGCTGGCCAACACTTTCCGGCAGCAGCAGACCGGCAACGGAGCGGTCGTGACATCGAGGCCGACCCCCTTCTCGCCGAACCAGGCATTCCCCGGCGGAACTTTCGGCAGCCTCGGAACCGATCTGACATCCTACTGGAACACGGTCGATTTCCAGTATTCGCCGAACAGAAAGTTCATGATGAGCGCCGGCTGGCGGACGACCCGCAGGAACGTCGGAATAACGGCGCTCAACGCAGTCGAGGAGGACACGCTGACGACCAATACCGGGATCGCCAACGTCAGGATCCGGCCGGTCGACCGGCTCAACCTGTTCTTCGATTACGAGAACGGGACGGCCGACAACGTCTTCGTGCGGATCAACGCCATGGACTTCCAGCGGATTCGCGCCCGGGTCAACCTGCAGGCGACCGATACGCTGACCTTCACCGGCACCTTCGCCGCAACCGACCGGACCAACCCGACTCCACAGGTTGAAAACGATTCGGACTACAGGTCGTATGCCGTCTCGGCTCTCTGGGAGCCGAACTCCAGGTTCTACCTCAACGGCGGCTACAACTACGACGATATTTTCTCGACCGCCAACATCTTCTATTTCCTGAACAATGTCGGCAGAACGGGTAAATCGCTCTATTACGCGAGGCAGAACTTCTTCTTCTTCGACACGCGGATCGGAGTCACGAAATTCCTTGATCTCTTCGTACTCTACAGGTACCTCAAGGACAACGGCGCCCCGTCGTCGGCCAGCGCAGGTTCCGGGCCGGATGATTTCGTGACATCGTATCCCCTGCTTCGCCACAACCCCGAAGCCAGACTGGCGATCCACGCGGGAAATCGCGTCACGTTTAATGTCAGTTACCGACATTTCAGCTATAATGATGATGTCTTCAACGTTCAGGACTATCGGAGCAACATCGTGACTTCAAGCGTGCGCTTCACGTTCTGAGCATTCAGCAATCCTGTTTAATGCTTCTTCAGGGAGGTATCAGATGGTAAACAGAACGACTAAACTCCTGCTGACGATCAGCATGGTCGCTGTCTTTGCGAGCCTGGTGTGGGTCAGCGTGCCGACGGTCTCAGGCGCCGCAGAGGATGCCAAGGCCGTCTTCAATCAGAAATGCGCCTCGTGCCACGGCATGGATGGGGCCGGCACCACGCCGATGGGCAAGAAGATGAACCTCAGGGACCTGCGCTCGAAAGAGGTTCAGAGCCAGTCGGATGACAAGCTCTTTGAGATCACCGCCAAAGGCAAAGGCAAGATGCCGGGATACGAGAAGAGCCTCGGGGCCGACAAATGCAAGGCCCTGGTCGGCTACATGCGTCAGCTCGCCAAGAAGTAGCCGGGCATTGAACAGGTCATCGACCTGAACATCTCGGATGAGCGGAGGCACACTCCGCTCATCCGAATTTCCCTTCTTCCCGCAGTACCCTTTCCATCAGAATTCGATCATGAAAAACGGACTCAAACTGACTCTCTGTCTGGTCTTTCTGGCCGCAGGCATATTCAGCCTCGGGATCGGAAGATCGGAGGCGCAGAATGCCGGGCCGGGTAATGCCGAATGCCTCGCCTGCCACAGCAATGAAGACCTGACTAAAGAGGTCAACGGGAAACAGGTCAGCGTCCACGTCAACGAGAAGAAGTTCGGCGATTCCGTGCATGGGGCGCTGGACTGCGTGAGCTGTCATACCGACATCAAGGAGTATCCGCATGATCCGGCGCCGCAGAAGGTGACGTCATGCGCCGAGTGCCATGCCGGGATCGACTCCGAGTATCAGACGAGCATTCACGCGACCTCGAAGAAGAACGGCCCGGCGGCCGGATGCGCGGATTGTCACGGCTCGCATGAGATCTATCCGAAGAGCGACAGCCGTTCGAAGGTCAACCGATTCAAGATCGCCGAGACCTGCGCCGGCTGCCATACGAACGAGGAAGTAATCAAGAAATACGGGCTGCCTCCGGCCTCATTCATTCATCAGTTCCGCGACAGCTCGCACGGCATGGGCATGTTCAACAGCGGCCTGAGCGTATCGGCCACCTGCACGGACTGCCATGGCGCTCACAACGTGATGAAGGGTAAGGATCCGAACTCGAAGGTGGCGCGGGCGAATCTGCCGGAGACCTGCAGCCAGTGCCACAAAGGCATCCTCAACGACTTCGAGAAGAGCTCCCACGGCAAACTCTGGAAGGCCGGCGACGAGCGCGGCCCTGTCTGCTCGAACTGCCACAGTTCGCACGATATCAAGCGGACCGACCTCGCCGGATTCCAGATGCAGGCGGTCAATCAGTGCGGTAACTGCCACGTCGAACAGACGCATACATATCGCGACACCTTCCACGGCAAGGCGACATCGCTCGGCCTGGCAGTGGCCGCCAAATGTTCGGACTGCCACACGCCGCACCTCAATCTGCCGAAGAGCGATCCCCTGTCGAGCATCTCCGCGGCCAATCTGCAGCAGACCTGTGCGCGGTGCCACAGTCAGGTCAATGCCAACATTCTGAGCTTCAATCCGCACCCGGAACCCGAGAAGAAAGAGAAATCGGCCATCATCTACTATGTCTACCTGTTCATGGAATGGCTCCTGATCTCGGTCTTCAGCTTCTTCGGGATACATACGCTGCTCTGGTTCCAGCGCTCGATCGGGGCCTGGATCAGGAAGGAGATTCCGAGAATTCCCGACGACGGTCAATACGTCACCCGCTTCGTCAATCCGCACCGGATCACGCATATCCTGATCGTGGTCAGCTTTCTCGGGCTGGCTTTAACGGGGATCCCGCTCCGGTTCAGCGGAACGGAATGGGGGCAGGTCTTCAGTTCGATTCTCGGCGGCGTAGAGGTCTCGCGGTTCTTCCACCGCGTCTGGGCGATCGTGACCTTCGGCTACGCCATCTACCATCTCTACTTCATCCTCCAGAGAGTCTTCGTCAAGGGCGACCGCTCGATACTCTTCGGCCCCAATTCGATGGTCCCACGCATGAAGGACCTGACCGATTTCCTGGGCATGCTCCGCTGGTTCTTCTACCTCGGACCGAGGCCCAAACTCGATCGCTGGACCTATTGGGAGAAGTTCGACTACTACGCCGTCTTCTGGGGCATCCCCGTTATCGGACTCTCGGGTCTGGTCCTCTGGTTCCCGTGGTTCTTCACGAAGTTCCTGCCGGGCTGGATCCTGAACATAGCGATGATCATTCACGGCGAGGAAGCGCTGCTGGCGGTAGGATTCATCTTCACGTTCCACTTCTTCCACAATCATCTGCGTCCTGAGAACTTCCCGATGGACACGACTATCTTCACCGGGAAGATGACGCTGGAACGATTCAAAGACGAACGACCGGTGGAGTATGAGCGATTGGCATCCGAGGGCAGGCTGCAGGAGATCTACACCGATCCGCCGACGCCGCTCGCCCGACGACTCTCATTCTGGTTCGGGCTGCTGGCGCTGATCCTGGGCCTGATCCTGGCGATAGCCATATTCATCACGGTCTTCTTCGGCTGAGGTCCGAAACATGGAAAACAGATCAACCCGGAAAAGAGACTCGTTGCCCAGCCTGTTCAGAAACATGATCAGTATGATCGGCGCAACGATCGCTGTCGCCAGTCTGCTCTGCATTCTGTTTCTCTTTCTGGCTGAGCTCTTCGCGGGGCATGAGAATCCATACCTCGGGATATTCACTTTCATCATCTTCCCGGCGATCATGATCGCCGGCCTGCTGATGATCCCCATCGGCATGCTGATCGAGCATCGCAGGCGGAGAAACAAGGCGCCGTCGGAGATTCCGGCCTTCCCGAGGATAGACCTCAACATCCCCAGGCAGCGCCGGACCGCGGCCTTTGTCATCGTTTCGACATTCGTCCTGCTGCTGATGAGCACGGTCGGGAGCTACCGAGCCTACGAATATACCGATTCGGTCGAGTTCTGCGGCCAGCTCTGCCATGCGGTCATGAATCCGGAGCACACCGCATACCTCAACTCGCCTCATGCGCGCGTGACCTGCGTCGAATGTCACGTCGGTCCCGGCGCCACCTGGTACGTCCGGTCGAAACTTTCCGGCGCCTATCAGGTCTACGCCGCAACCTTCAACAAGTATCCGAGGCCGATCAAGACTCCGATCGAGAGCCTGCGCCCCTCCCAGGAGACGTGCGAGCAGTGCCACTGGCCCGAAAAGTTCTACGGCGCTCAGTTGAAGGTCATCAGCCATTTCGCGACCGACGAGACAAACACGCCGAGCGAGATTCGAATGCTGATCAACACCGGCGGCGGCAGCCCGAGCAAGGGGCCGGTCACGGGCATTCACTGGCACGTCAACAAGGACAATGTCGTCACCTTCATCTCGACTGACGAAAAACGTCAGGTCATCCCCTGGGTCATGGTCCGCGACAAGGACGGCAATGTGACCGAGTATATGACCAAAGACTCCAAGATCACGCGAGCCGAGATCGATGCAGCGGCGAAGCGACATATGGAATGCGTCGACTGCCACAACCGTCCGTCTCACATCTTCAATCCGCCGACCAGATCGGTCGATGATGCCCTCGTCAACAACAAGATCGACCGTTCGCTTCCATTCATCAAACAGCAGGCCGTCGAAGTTCTCTCGAAGGATTACCAGTCGACGGACGAGGCTCTCTCCGGCATCGCCCGAACGCTCGATGCCTTCTATCGAGAGAGCCATCCGGATGTCTACTCAGGTAAAAAGAGATCAGTCGACGGGGCCATCGCCCAGGTCCAGCAGATCTTCCGGACCAACATGTTCCCCGAGATGAAGGTCGACTGGCGGACACATCCCGACAACATCGGGCACTTCGGCTTCCAGGGCTGTTATCGATGCCACGACGGTCAGCACTTCAGCAAGACCGGCAAGGTCATCAGTAACGACTGCAACCTCTGCCATACGATCCTCAGTCAGACAGAGAGCGGCAAGCCCATCGAACAATACAAGGGCCAGGTCTTCAAGCATCCGATCGAGCTGCCCGATATGACACAGGTCAACTGCACCGACTGCCATTCAGCAACCGGCAACTGAATCGACCGCGTGGATTCTGAAGAACGACAAAGGGCACGGCTTGATGCCGTGCCCTTCGCCGTTTCTGATATGGAGATCCGGCTCAGTAATTGACCAGACTCTCGAGACCCGTCTTGTTCTGAATATAGAGGGTCGACCCTTTCAATTGGATGATCCCCTTGGATTTCAACTCTCCGAGCAGCCGGGTGACCGTTTCGCGCGAGGTGCCGATCATCTGCGCGATCTCTCCATGCGTCAGCGAAATCTTGATTTGAATTCCCTGCTCGGTCTCACGCCCGCCGCTTTTACACCACTCCAGCAACTGCTTGGCCAGCTTCTCCGATACGGATTCCGTCAATGCCAGCGTCCGCACCTGCTCATGGACCTTGAAATATTCCCGGCTCAATAACTGCGCCATCCTCAGACTGACATCGACATCGCGTCTCAAAAACTCCAGAAAATTCTCCCGCTTGATGAAGTTGACCTGCCCGCCGTCCATCATCTCCGCCGATACCTCGTACGGACGCCCCGAAATCGTCGCACCCAATCCGAGGATCTCGCCAGCTTCAGCCACCCTCATCAGCGACTTCCCGTTCCCCGAACTGATCGTCAGCTTCGCCCTCCCGCTGCAAAGAACAAAAACCCCCTTCGGATCCTGCCCCTCGATGAACAACAGCGTCCCCTGCGGGAAGAAGCTGATCACTGAGATCTCCTTGAACGACTCGTGCGTCCTCTCCGGCATCATCCCGAAATACACGTCGGGTACGAAATTACAGTCTGAATGTGTATAAATCTGTCCCACCTGTAGAAGTGTCATCTTTTCCTCTGTTTCTCTATTCGCTGCCGAAACCGATCTTCTGCCGGTTATCAGACGGATGTAATTTTCCGCAAATTCCGATCAAAAAAACAATCTCGCTGATATGACTGCAAAGCGCGTACCGGATTCTAACTATTGATTTTATTGAGCATATGGATGCGAATCTGCGTAAATTTACGCATTAAAAGAGGAAAGGCGGGAGTAATGAATGGGGGAAGATTGATCCGGGGTAGAAAAAAAAGAACGGCCTTGAAGCCCATAGAATGACTATTGCTTCAGGCCGTCACCTCAAAGGAGGAACAATGATCATCAAATACCCATCGAGGATATCTCATCATGAGCATGGGAGGCCGCTCAGGATTGATGAGTCATAATCGAGGCTGAGCGTAAACTGGCCGAGCTTAGTGTGCCCTTAAGCTGCTGTGGCCGAGACGCAATAATTCGGACGAGCTGATTACTCGAAGCCGTATCTTTTCAGGACCCGCAAAAATGAAGTCTCACTCCTGCCTGATGCCGTCAACTCTGAAAAATATCCTGAAGTTCCTCTTTTACCGCGGATGCGATAAAATCCAACTTCGGAGCGTTTTATACCTCTTTTCGGTTCAGAAAGTCCTTAATTGGGACATTAAATTTTCCAATAACTTATTAATGGATATCGAGGCGGGCGGTATGAGCATTTACAGCTTTGACCGGTATCAGATGGACACCAGGAAACGGATACTGATGAAGGACGATCAGGCGGTGCCGTTGACGCCGAAGTCATTCGAGTTGCTGCAGTTGCTGGTGGAGAACCGGGGTCGGGTGCTGGAAAAGGAGGCGATCATCCGGAAGGTATGGTCGGGAGCGATAGTCGAGGACAGCAATCTGCCGGTCAACATATCGTTATTGAGGAAGCATCTGGGCGAGAGTCATGTGGATCACAGATTCATCGTCACCTATCCCGGTCGCGGGTACAGTTTCGTGGCGGACGTTTCAGTGATCGACGGGGAGTCTGCGGTCGTGCCGCCCGAGATCCAGGCCGAGCTGACCCCGGTCTGGGGAGCGATGCCGATCGGTTCGCGGATCTATGTCGAGCGGGATATCGACGGAGATTTCTATCAGGCGCTCGCGCGGCGAGACTCTCTGGTGCTGATCAAGGGGGCGCGACAGGTCGGCAAGACTTCCCTGCTGGCGCGCGGCCTGCAGATGGCGCGGTCGCGTGGGTCGCGAGTGGTGATCACGGACCTTCAGAATCTGAATGCGAGCAATCTGGATTCGATCGACAAATTCTTTTTCATGCTGGCGGACGAGATAGCGGAGCAGCTCGAGCTGAAGACGAGGCCCGGCGACTTCTGGGACGATTCGATCGGAGCGAGCAGCAATTTCGAGCGATACTGGCGGAAGGAGATATTGGGACGGATCGAGGAGCCGGTAGTCTGGGGGCTGGATGAGGTGGACAGGCTCTTCAACAGGGACTATGGCAGCGATGTTTTCGGGCTGTTCAGGTCGTGGCACAACAAGAGGGCGCTCGAACCGGACGGCCCGTGGGGGCGGCTGACGATGGCGATCTGCTATGCGACCGAGGCGCATCTCTTCATCACGGACCTCAACCAGTCGCCGTTCAATGTCGGAACGAGGCTCTATCTGGACGACTTCACGATACCTCAGATCGAAAAACTGAATCACCGGTACGGCTCGCCGCTCAAATCGAAGCAGGAGATCGAGCGCATGTTCGGGCTTATCGGCGGGCACCCGTATCTGGTCAACCGGACGCTGTGGGAGATGAGCGTGCGGGGGACCGGGCTCGACGAGATCCTCGGGACGGCATCGCGGGAAGACGGGATTTACGGAGACTACCTGAACCGAGTCCTGCTGATACTGATCAGGGACGATGAGTTGCGCGGCTTGGTGGTGAAGGTGCTGGAGGGCAGGAGCTGCGACTCGAACGAGGCGTTTTACAGGCTCAGAAGCGCGGGAATCGTCAGGGGCGATACCGCGCGCGAAGCGACGCTGAGGTGCGAGCTCTACCGGCAGTACCTGGCTGAAAGGATCACATCCTGATGAGCGCTGGATACTATATCGCGGGCGGAACGCTGGGCAGGGACGCGGCGTGTTATATCCCGAGGCGCGCCGACCATGAGCTCTTCGAGGGTCTGCTGGGCGGTGAGTTCTGCTATGTGCTGACTCCGCGGCAGATGGGCAAATCATCGCTCATGGTGCGGACCGCACGCAGGCTGAAGGAGACGGGCCTGAGCGTGGCGGTGCTCGATCTGACATCGATCGGACAGAACGTGAGCGTCGAGCAATGGTATGGAGGACTGCTTTCGCAGGTGGGACAGCAGCTCGAGATGGAGGAGGATCTGCTCGACTACTGGCGGAACATGACCCTGCTCGGGCCGCTGCAGAGGTGGATGTCGGCCATCCTCAATCAGGTGCTGCCGAAGATCCGCGACCGGCTGGTCATCTTCATCGACGAGATCGATGCGGTCCGCAGCATGTCGTTCAATACCGACGAGTTCTTTGCCGGCATTCGCGAGTTCTTCAACCGGAGAACGGTGAGTCCCGACCTGAACAAGCTCACATTCTGCCTGCTGGGAGTGGCGACGCCGGCCGATCTGATACGCAATCCGCTGATGACTCCGTTCAATATCGGGCAAAGGATAGAACTGCTCGATTTCTCTGAATCCGAGGCGATGAAGCTGGCGGAGGGGCTCAATCGCGACGAGGAGCAAAGCCGGCGAATTCTGCGCAGGGTCTTCCACTGGACCAACGGCCATCCTTACCTGACACAGCGGCTGTGCCAGCGAATTTCGACCGATCCGGCAATCGGCAGGGAGTCGGATGTGGACCGCGTCTGCGAGGAACTGTTTCTGTCGCCGCAGGCGCGCGAGCGCGACGACAACCTGCTCTTCGTGCGGGAGCGGCTGCTGCGCAGCGACATCGATCAGGCCGAACTTCTCAACCAGTATTCGAGGATTCTGGGCCAGCGGCGGCTCGCCCCGGTTCTCGACGACGAACACAGCCCCGTCTTCACGGTGCTCAAGCTCTCGGGCATCACGCGACTGGAGGAAGGCAGCCTGAAGGTCCGGAACCGCATCTACGGCCACGTCTTCGACCAGTTCTGGATACTGGAGAACATGCCGGACGGGGAGCTGCGACGGCAGAAAAGAGCCTATCTGCGCGGGGCCCTCAAAACTTCAGGCGTTCTGCTATCCATAATACTGATTATCTCCGTGCTCGGAATATATTCCTGGCAACAGCGCAATACGGCGATCGAGGAGGAGAGCAAGGCCACGAGGATGCTCTCTGCCGCCAATATGAATCTGGCGGCTCAGGCATGGGAGACAGCGAATATCAACGGACTCAAGGTGCTCTTGCGAGGAGACGGGATCCGGCATCAGCCCGAATTTCAGAAAGGCTTCGAGTGGAGATACTTCAACGGTCTTCTGAACGGAGAGACGGCGCAGTACCGGCATGACGATATCGCTACGACGGCCAGATTCTCGCCCGACGGAAAGATGCTCGCGACAGCAGGCAAGGATGAGACGATCAGAATATGGGACCTGTCGACCGGATCGCAACGGATGAGCCTCAAGGGACATACGGACCAGATCTGGAGGGTCGCGTATTCGCCCGACGGCAGGAGCCTGGCTTCCGCGGGCTGGGATTGCACTGCGATCGTCTGGGATGCAGCGACCGGACGCGAACTGGTCAGGCTCAACGGGCATGAGGGCAGAGTCTGCGGCGTTGACTATTCGCCGGACGGCAGGCTTCTCGCCACCAGCGGTTGGGACAAGCTGATCATCCTCTGGGACGCGAAGACGGGGAAAAGGCTCAAGACGCTGCGCGGACACTCCGACTGGGTCTGGTCGGTCATCTTTTCCAGGGATGGAAAGCAACTGGTTTCGACCGGGGAGGACAGGACGGTCAGAATGTGGGACGTTGACCGCGGGACTGAAATCCGGGTCCTCGACAGGCACAAAGCAAGCGTCTATACATCGGTCTTTTCCGTTGACGGGAAGAATCTCTTCACAGGCTCATCCGGCGGTGAGATTTTCAGATGGGATACGAAAAGCTATGAACGGACGGGAGCGCTCATCGGGCAGGACCAGCCCGTCAACGAACTCACCGTTTCAGTCAACGGGCGCTATCTAGCCTCCGCCGGGGTTGATCGTATCATCAGGATATGGGATCCGCAGAGCTTGGAACTGATCGACACTATTCGGGGTCACTCCGACGAGATCAGATCGATAGAGTATTCACGTCATCAGCCGCTGCTGGCGACGGCCAGCGACGATTTCGGGGTCCGGTTATGGGATACAGCCAACACCGGTGCGAGGAACATGATTCCTCAGGGCAACGATCATATCTCAGGCACCAAACTGACCAGGGACGGTTCCACGCTGGCGGTGGCCAACGATACCACGATAAACCTGTGGGATCTGAGAACGCGCCGTTCGCTGGGTGAGATCGCCACAGATTTCCGAATCAACGATCTGGCTTTTTCTCCGGATGAAAAGATCATCGCGGCGGCGCTGAGAGATCTGACCGTCGGAATCTGGGATGTTCGCTCGCATCGTCTGATGGCTAAACTTTCCGGTTACGCCGGATATGTCTTCAGCATCAGATTTTCGCCCGACGGAAAGCTGATCGCCACGGGCGACAGGGATCACAAGGCGATTATCTGGGATGCCGCAACCCTGAAGCGGCTGGCGACCTTCGATCTGCATAAACATGGCGTCAAATCAGTGGCTTTCTCGCCCGATGGAAAATTTCTGGCAACCGCCGGCGACGATCATGTAATCCATATCTGGAACGTCGCGACACGCAGTCTCCACGCATCCCTGCTCGGCCACAAGAATGAGATCTGGACGATCAGTTTTTCGCCCGACGGGAACTGGCTGGCTTCAGCCGGCTATGATCGGACGATCAGGATCTGGAACTGGAAACTCGGGACCGAGCATTTGAAAATGGAGGGGCATTCGACTGGAATCAAGAAGATCGTCTACAGTCCCGACGGCACCCGACTCGCGTCCGGCAGCGTTGACGGAATGATCAAACTCTGGGATCCGGATACCGGGCTTGAAATGACCACCCTGGCCAGGCAGAAGACAGCGGTCGCCGATCTCGAATTCTCCTCACAGAACGACCTGCTGGTTTCGGGAGGGCTCAACGGGATGGTCTATCTCTGGTGGGCCAGGTAAATACGGTCCGTCATCGCAAGGAAGTCGGCGGTCCCGCCGCGTACCGTTCGTGAGCAGTCGATTTGCTGCGATACCTCAGGATGGAGGAGATCAGTTCGAGGGGGGCAGCAGGTCGAGCGCCGAGCTTTCGATTCCGATCGCCGATCTCGAAGGCGATCCGCCACTGCCTGAAAAGCACCCGCCATGCGTCGAAGACGGAGTTCGCCGGATCGTAGATGCTGGTCGCCTCTGAGGTGACGCCGTTGAGTTCGATCACCTTGAAGTTGCGCCCGGCCATCAACTCGTCGAGACTGCCGGTCCGGATGTCGTAGCGGCCGAAA
>CALBSU010000304.1 GCA_937967285.1 uncultured Acidobacteriota bacterium | reverse complement strand
AAATTCCACCCCGATCGGTTCACCCTCGAACCTCGATCTCGGATTGGTTGACTTGCGGTAGGTGACGATGACGGGCCTCTCCGAGAGGGCCGTGCCGCAGGTGATCTCGGTCGGGACCTCGGGCGTGTATCGCATGAAGATGAGCGGATTCGATTTCGGGGAATAGAACCTGTAGATCCGCCCGTCGCTTCTGACGCTGAGCGTGGTCCCGTCGTCATTGCAGTCGATCCTGGTGAGCATTCCGCGAATCTGGTCGCCGTGGAATCTCTTTCCGGGTTCTGGTTTGGGCGGGGGCGGTTCGCCGTCCTTCGCGGTTCCGGCTGCATTGCGTGCTGCCTCTTCAGCCTTCACCTGCGCCAGCCTCTCCTCGATCGAATCGATGACCGACCTCAACCTGACGGCATTGTCATATACCTCGGACGACTTTTTCATACCGGTTATCCTGTCGAGTATCCGGCGGGCTGCGGCATATTCCTTTCGCCTCAACCTGACCTGAGCCAGAGTGTATGCGAAATCATCGCGATCGGGCGCGAGTTCGAGGCTCTTCTCGAGCAGCCTGACGGCCTCGTCCAGATCGCGATCCAGAGTCAGGTACATGAAAGCCAGTTGTTTGTAGCTGTCGGGAAAGTCGGGATTGAGAGCGATCGCCCGTTCGAGAGCGCCCCGCATCTTCGGCACCGATTCGTTCGAGAATCCTGAGACGTATCGCGACTCGTCGACCTGCTCCCATTGCAGTGATGCGCCGTAGTAGTACTGTGAGAGGTAATCGTCGCCGTCGAGCGCGACCGCGCGTTCGAGGCGTCGCAGAGCCTCTGAAAATCGCTGCGCGCGGAAGTAGAGGATGCCGATCGTCTTGTGAGCGAATGCAGAATCAGGATCGAGTTCGAGGGCGCGCGCGAAATGGTTTTCCGCGTCCCCGGGCCTCTTGATCCTCCAGAGCAGGTCGCCGAGATACGTTTGAAGCTCGGCCGGAGCGAGCGGTTCGGCCTGGATCGATTGATCGAAGGCCAGCCTGGCGCCGAGATCGATCTGCTCCGATTCGTAGCTTCCGCGTTTGACATAACTTCTCAGCGCGGCCTCGATCTCGGCCGGTTCGGCTTTGAACGCCTCGCGGAACTGATCCGCGGCGGGCCTTTCCGGTGTCCGGTTTTCGATGAATTCGAAGAAGCTCTTCTGCCTTTTGCCGCCGTCGCCGAGCAGCAGGAAGTGGACCAGCGCCCACGATTGCGCGTAAAAGATCCGCTTCCGGTCGAGTTCGTTGTATGTCGGCGAGGATTCGTCGATCGCGATCAGCTCATCGAGCGGCATCAGCTCGCGCGTGGCGAGCATCTGAATGTGGCTCTGGATGGGCGATCCGATCGTTACACGATCCTCGCGCCGATTGAGCTGGAAATTGCTGAAGTATTCAGCCAGCCCTTCGTTGACCCATGCCGGAAGCGGACGCTGAAAACTGCTCGTCAGGACGTGAACGTATTCGTGGAAGATCACAGGGTAGAGATCGCCTTCACGACTCCTCGAAGCCAGTGCGATGTATGACTTGTCGTCGCTCGCCTGGAAATAACCCGTGACTGAGGTCGGGCGGCCCTGATAGAGCGGTTTGTATTCCCTGTAACTGCTCTCGTTTCTGAAGACGATGACGGTGATAGGACCTGCGGCGTCCTGACGTCCGTTGAGCAGTTTCAGAACCGCGGCCCGGAACTGTTCAAGGCGCCAGGCGACACGCTTGAGCTCCTTCTCGTCCGCATCTCCGATCAGCGTGAATCCGGCCGATTTGATTCGAATCCACTTTTTGTTCTGCGCGGAAATCTCCCCTCCGGCCAGGCAGGCCAGCAGAATCAGAAACACAGGGATTATTAACCGCCGTCTCATGATCACATCCGATTTTACAGGATTTTCGATGGCGTATGGAGCCGGTTCGTCATGTTATAATCCCCGTTTCATTGCCGTTAACGTCAATTTTCGGGAGATGTATCGTGAAAGAAGGATGGGAAGCCGTCATCGGGCTCGAGGTTCACGCTCAGCTCAACACCGAGTCGAAGATATTCTGCACCTGTTCGACCTCGTTCGGCGAGGAGCCGAACCGGAACACCTGTCCGGTCTGCCTCGGGCTGCCGGGAGCGCTGCCGGTGCTCAACCGTCTGGCGGTCGAAAACGCGGGCAAGGCGGCGCTGGCGCTCAATCTGAAGATCAACCGCGAGTCGATCTTCGCCCGGAAGAACTACTTCTATCCCGATCTGCCGAAAGGTTATCAGATCTCGCAGTACGACCGGCCGTTTTCTGAGCTTGGACGGGTCGAGATCGCGACCAGCGAACGGGACGAAGGCGGTCGCCCGGTCGAATGGAAGCTCAAGAGTTTCGGGATCACGCGCGCTCACATCGAGGAGGATGCCGGCAAATCTGTCCACGATATCGGCGATCCCTCGAAATCGCACGTCAATCTGAACCGGGCCGGGACGCCGCTGCTCGAGATCGTCAGCGAGCCGGATTTCCGCTCGAGCTGGGAAGCCTACGATTACGTCAACTTCCTCCGCCGGACGCTGCAGTACATCGGAGTCTGCGACGGGAACATGGAAGAGGGCAACCTGCGATGCGACGCCAACGTCTCGGTCCGCCCGGTCGGCCAGCAGAAACTGGGCACCAAGGCCGAGATCAAGAACGTCAACTCGCTCCGCTTCCTGCAGAAGGCGATCGATTACGAGATCGATCGCCAGATCGCGCTGCTCGAAGCCGGGGGCGAGGTCGTTCAGGAGACTCGGCTCTGGAACGACAGGGAAGGCAAGACCTACACCATGCGCTCGAAAGAGGACGCGCACGACTACCGTTATTTCCCCGAACCCGATCTGCCGCCGCTCGAGGTCAGCGAAGCCTGGATCGAGGGGCTCAGAGCCGGCCTGCCGGAGCTCCCCGAGACGCGACGCCAGAGGTTTATGAAGGAATACGAACTGTCGGCCGACGAATCGTTCACGCTGACCTCTCAGCGCGAACTGGCCGACTACCTGGAACAGGCCGCGGCCGCCTCGGGAAATCCGCGCGCTGCCGCCAACTGGGTGCTGACAGAGCTGCTGCGCGAACTGAAGAACGGATCGATCGACATCACCGAGAGCAGGGTCTCGCCGGAGGGGCTCGGTTCGCTGATCAAACTGATCGATGACGGGACGATCTCCGGCAAGATCGCGAAGGAGGTCTTCGCGGACATGTTCGCCACCGGAAAGTCGCCGGATGAGATTGTGAAGGAGAAGGGACTGGTTCAGATCACCGATACCGGAGCGATCGAGAAGGTCGTCGATGAGGTGATCGCCGCCAATCCGAAGGAGGTTGAAGCGTTCCGCGCGGGCAAGACCGCGCTGATCGGCTTCTTCGTCGGTCAGGTCATGAAGGCCTCGGGCGGCAAGGCCAATCCGAAAGCAGTCAACGAGATTCTCAAGAGCAAATTGTGAGAACTGCCGGGAGTATCCTGGGAGCGCCTGGGAGCGCCGAGCCCCAGCTCGGCGTGA
>CALBSU010000303.1 GCA_937967285.1 uncultured Acidobacteriota bacterium | reverse complement strand
GGCGAAGAGGTGCTCGATGTTTCGTTGAGGGGCCGGATGCTGCTCGATCATCCGCTGCTCAACAAGGGGATGGCCTTCACCGACGATGAGCGGCGCGCATTCGGCCTCAAGGGGCTGCTTCCGCCGAAGGTCTCGTCGGTCGAGGAGCAGATCGCCCGCAACTACGAGAACTACAAGCGCCAGAAGACCGATCTCGACCGGTACCTCTTCCTGATGGGATTGCAGGACCGCAACGAAACGCTCTTCTACCGGCTGCTCTCGGAATATATCGGCGAGATGATGCCGATCATCTACACGCCGGTTGTCGGCATGGCCAGCCAGCTCTACAGCCACATCTATCGCCGCCCGCGCGGCCTCTACATCTCGTACCGGCATCGCGGAGAGATCCGGGAAGTGCTTTCCAATGCACCCAACCGTGATGTTTCGGTGATCGTGGTGACGGACGGAGAGAGGATCCTCGGTCTCGGCGATCTGGGCGTCGGCGGGATGGGCATCCCGGTCGGCAAGTTGTCGCTCTACACGCTCTGCGCGGGGATTCATCCGGCGACGACTCTGCCGATCTTCCTCGATGCGGGCACGGACAACCAGGACCTGCTCAACGATCCGCTCTACATCGGGTGGCGGCACGAACGCGTACGCGGCGCTGAGTACGACGAGTTCGTCGAGGAGTTCGTCACCGGGGTGATGTCGGTCTTTCCTGATGCGCTGCTGCAATGGGAGGATTTCGCGCGCCACAATGCCCGCCCGCTGCTCGATCGTTACCGGGACCGGCTCTGTTCGTTCAACGACGACATTCAGGGGACGGGAGCCGTCACGCTGGCGGGCCTGATCGCGGCGGCACGCGTCAACGTCGACAAGCTGAGCCGGCAGAAGATCGTCATGTTCGGCGCCGGATCGGCCGCGACCGGAATCGCCGATCAGATCGTCGAGGCGATGGTCGCCGAGGGCGTGACAGCGGAGGAAGCGAGGTCGAACCTCTGGCTGATCGACATCGGCGGGCTGATTCACAGCGGCCGGTCGGATACCGACGAAGCGGCCCGGCCGTTCGCCCAGCCGCTCGAAAAGATCGCCGACTGGCAGGTCAGCGACTGGTCGAACGTCGGTCTGGCGGATGTCGTCAGGAATCTCCATCCGACGGTGCTCATCGGGACTTCGGCGCAGCCGGGCGCCTTCACCTACACCATCGTTCAGGAGATGGCCCGTTTCGTCGCCCGCCCGATCATCTTCCCGCTCTCGAATCCGACTTCGCGTTGCGAGGCCAAGCCGTCTGAGCTGCTCGAATGGACCTCGGGACGCGCGATCGTCGCCACGGGCAGTCCGTTCGCCGATGTCCCGCCGGAGGTCTTCGGAGGCATGCGTCCGCGCCGGATCGGCCAGTGCAATAACGCTTACATCTTTCCCGGAGTCGGACTCGGAGTCATCGCCTCCGGAGCGAAGCGCGTGACCGACGGCATGTTCATCGCCGCGGCGAAAGCTCTGAGCGAGTTGTCGCCGGCGCTCCACGACCCGGTCGCTCCGCTCTTCCCGCCGCTCGACGCCATCCGCTCAGTTTCGAGACACGTTGCCACGGCCGTTGCAGTCGAGGCCATGCGCGCCGGCGTCGCCGGTCCGCTCGAACCTGAATCGCTCGATCAGGCAATCACCGACCTGATGTGGGAGCCGCGCTATCTGCGCTATCGCAAAGCGTGAGGGGGGGCGCACGCTCCCAGCGTGCGAAGATTTTCATTCCGGCTCGCACGCTGGGAGCGTGCGCACCTTTACTGAGCCGTCCATCCGCCGTCGACGAAGAGCGTGCTGCCGGTCACGTATGATGCCGCGTCCGAGGCCAGGAAGAGCGTCGCGCCGGCGATCTCGTGCAGATCTCCCCACCGGCCCATCGGAATCCGTGAAATAAAATCTCTGTACTTTTCGGGATCGTTCAGCAACTGGCGGTTCATCTCGGTTCCGAACGGACCGGGGCAGATGGCGTTGACCGTCACTCCGCGGGTGGCCCATTCGAGCGCGAGCGTCCGCGTCAGTCCGAGCACGCCGGCTTTCGATGAAGCATAGGGCGATCTGGCCGAGAGCGAGATGACGGACATGATAGATCCGAGATTGACGATCCTGCCCCATCCGCGCTCCGCCATCTCGGGACCGAACGCCTTCGAGCAGAGGAACGGTCCCTTGAGATTTACGTCCATGACCGTGTCCCAGTCGGTTTCGCTCAATTCACTGACCGGACCCCGGATGTTGATGCCCGCGTTGTTGATCAGGATGTCGATCGTGCCGATCTGGCGTTCGACCTCGCTCTTGAGCGTCGCGACATCCGCGCTCTTCGAGACGTCTCCCCGGACGCCGATCACCCTGCGCCCTGTCGCCCCGGCGATCTTTTCCGCCGCGTCGTGACACTCCGTCTGGTTCCTGCTGTTGATCGCAACGTCGGCCCCGGCCTCGGCCAGCGCCTCGGCGATGACCAGCCCGAGCCCCTTCGACCCGCCCGTCACCAGCGCCCGCCGGCCGCTCAGCCTGAAGAAATCGAATATGCTTTTGTGTGTTCCGTTAGGAAGTTCCATTGTTTTGAGTTTTCAGTTGTAATTGCTTTAAGTTTCCAGTTTCCAGTTTCCAGTGGTTATCCCGAAATCCGTGTCTGTTTGTATGGTCAAATTCCGGCAAAACATCGCCCTTTCAAAACAAGACTGGAAACTGGGAACTGGAAACTATTGATCCGCTAAATTTTGAGCTTATTGATCGCGTACCGACTGCATTCGATGACATTCTGCATCTCGACGTCGAGCGATTCTTTCCGGCTTCGACCCGCGATGCCGGGGAGAGGCTGATTCGACGATCTGCTCAGAATCGTACGTTCGAAGCGGTCGATCCGCTCTTCATCCCGCCGGTCGTATGTGATCCAGTATTTGTCGGTTTTATATGGCACCTTGAGCGGATCGCGGGTGATCATTTCAAGGCAGAATCGGATGTCTGAGCGATGCTTTATGAGCGTCTCGATCATCCGAGCCAGGGGGAGAATCCCTCGCCCGAGCGGCACCTCGGAGAGTTCGAAGCCGTCTCCGGTCGTTCTGACCGCCATGTCCTTGAGGTGCGTCGAGACGGCGAACGGAGCCAGTTTTTCGGTCGTCTCGAGCGGATCTTCGAGAAGCGCAATGTTGTTGCCGAAATCGAGACAGACGCCGAGGTGCGGGCTATCGATCGAGCGCATCATCGCGGCCATCTCGTCCGCCGTCCAGTCCTTGTGGTTCTCGACCCCGACCAGAAGATTGTGTTTCCTGAGCAGCGGTTCGGCCTTCCTCAGAGAGTTTTTCCACCGCTCCGCGAATGTGCGCCAGCTTTTCATATCCTCGAAGGTTTCGTAGCGGCGGCCGCTCAGGCAGGCGACGCGGATGCGGTTGGCGCCGAGCGCGGCGGCGGTCGACGCGACCGACGCCAGCCGCGATTCATCTTCAAGAACTGCTGCGCCGACCGCCAGTTCGATGAAACCGGCCATCTCGCGGATCTTCC
>CALBSU010000302.1 GCA_937967285.1 uncultured Acidobacteriota bacterium | reverse complement strand
GAGATCTGCCGTCGCGAAGGTATCGAGCACAAGGTCTTCGAGCCATGGCCGGGTCGCGGTACGATCTGGGCACGGATCAAGGGGGACGGAAGCGCCCGACCGGTGATACTTCTCAATCATATCGATGTCGTCCCGCATTCGAAGGAGTTCTGGTCGGCCGAAGCCTTCAAGGGCGAAATCCGCGACGGCTTCGTCTTCGGTCGCGGGGCGATGGACATGAAATCGCTCGGGATGGCGCAGTTTATGGTGCTGCTGACGCTCAAGCGTTCCGGAGTAAGGCTCAAACGGGACGTGATCTTCCTGGCCACCAGCGATGAAGAGGCGGGCGGGCTGCTCGGGGCCGGCTGGTTTGCTAAGACTCATCCTGATCTGCTCGCCAATGCCGAATTCCTGTTCAACGAAGGCGGGAGCAATGTCGTCGACGGACAGGGCAGGGTCTTCGGGATCGGAGTCGGTCCCTCGGAGAAGACGCCGGCCTGGCTGCGTCTGACCGCCACGGGCGAGCCCGGTCACGGGTCGATCCCCCGGCCGCAATCCGCGGTCAACCGGCTGATCAGGGCGCTCAACAAGCTTATCGATTATGTTCCGCCGGTTCAGCTGACGCCGGTGGTCGAACAGTCTTTCAGAGCCTACGCCGCCATCCTGCCTCCGGATCAGGCCGCCCGGTATGCAAATCTTCGCGAGAAGTTGCGCGACCCTGAGTTTCTCAAGAGTTTCGATCTCGATCCGGGCGTCCGCGCAGTGATCCGCAATACCATCTCCGTCACTGTCCTCGAGGGCAGCAACAAGATCAATGTCATCCCGCCGAAAGCGGTCGCGGAGATCGACACTCGCCTGGTTCCGGGCGAAAGTCTCGACCGCTGGATCAACGAATTGCGGAAGGTGATCGCGGATGATTCGATCCGGATTGAACCCATTCTGGCCTTTGCCGCCAACGCGTCTCCGACCGACACGGCGCTGGTCCGATCGGTCAGGCACGTAGCAAGAAAGCGGTTCCCGGATTCGGAGATAACACACCCGGTGCTGACGGGATTCACCGACAGCCATTATTTTCGCGAACTGGGGATCCACTGCTACGGGTTCTCGCCGTTCGTCGCGTCCCCGCGCGAACTCGGAGACGGCTTTCACGGCAACGACGAACGGATCGGCGTCAGGCCGTTTCTGGACGGCGTCAGATTCCTTTACGAGGTGGTCGACCACCTCTCGAATTGAGCGGAGCTTGAAAATGGTATCCATCGAGCTGAAGAGAAGGATTCGCTGGGCCGACGCCGATGCCGCGCACAGGCTCCATTTTCCCCGGATGTTCGAATACTTCGAGGAAGGGGAGACCGAACTGCTCCGCTCGCTCGGCATCACGATGTATGACGGATCCGAATACGGATTCCCGCGCAAGCACGTCGAAGCGGTATTTCACCGGGTGCTTCCGCTCGATGCGCCTTTCATTCTCAGGGTTTCGGTCGGTAAACTCGGCCGAACATCGATCAGATACGATTTTCAGGTCTTCGCCGATGATCCGGAACGCGAGCTTGCGCTCGAGGGATCGATGACGGTGGTGACGGTCAGGGACAACGTCCCTGTCGAGATTCCGGAATCCCTCAGACGAGCCTTGAGCGGCGACTGAGGGCGCCGAGAGGAAAAGGAGAAAACTGATGAAAGCGATAGTTCTGCACGAACTCGGAAATTACGACAACCTCAGGCTGGAGGAGATCCCGGATCCTCAACCCGGCCCCGGCGAAGCCGTGGTCCGGCTCAAAGCGGCGGCTCTCAACCACAGAGATGTCTTCATCATTAATAAACTGTATCCCGGGATCAAACTGCCGGCGATTCTGGGGAGCGATGGCGCGGGTGTGGTCGAGTCGGTCGGCGAGGGAGTCAATTCCGAGCTGATCGGATCGCAAGTCGTCATCGAACCCGGTCTTGAGTGGGGCCCGGATGAGCACATTCAGGGACGCAGCTATCGCATCCTGGGAATGCCTGAGGACGGGACATTCGCGGAGAGGATCCGGATTCCTGCGGTCAACCTGCATCCGAAGCCGGCTCATCTCACTTTCGAGGAGGCTGCCGCTCTGCCGCTTGCCGGGCTGACCGCATTCAGGTCGGTCGTTACCAGAGCGAAGGTCCAGCCGGGCGAGACCGTGCTCGTGACCGGAATCGGCGGCGGAGTCGCCCTCTTCGCAATGCAGATCGCCGTCAGACTCGGGGCAAAGGTCGTTGTCACATCGAGCAGCGACGAAAAGATAGAGATGGCACGGAAACTCGGCGCCTCGGGCGGCGCCAACTACCGGAATCAGGACTGGGGCAAGGAGGTTGCCGCGCTCGCGGGTGGCGCCGGCCCCGATGTCGTCATCGACAGCGCCGGCGGCGAAACCCTCGAAACCGCCGTCAAGATCATCAGACCCGGCGGCCGGATCGTCTTTTACGGTGCAACGACCGGACTGGCGCGCAATCTGGACCTTTACCGGTTCTTCTTCAAACAGCTGACAATGATGGGCACGACCATGGGCAGCCCCCGTGAATTCGCATCGCTCCTCGAAATGTACTCAGACCCCGCGATGAAACCCGTGGTCGACCATGTCTTTCCGCTGGCCGATGCCCCGGACGCTCATCGCCGGATGGCCGAGGCGACTCAGTTCGGCAAGATCGTCCTTAGAATCGATTGACCTTAATAATGTTGGATAAATAATTCACAAAGTCCGTTGCCGAGGTTGGATTAAGTGTTCGGTCGTGCTACACTCCATTCCTTTAACTGGGCAATCATAAGTTCACCTGCGACTTGAGCTGGGGTAATCGGACAGGGCGGCAGCGATCGCCATCAACATACGTCATACGGACCTGGATCTGTGAGACCCCTGCCTCTCAAGGCTGCCAAATACGAAGGAGTAGACGAGAACGATATGGGTACAACGAATGGCAATTCCGGCAACGGCAAAGTCGGTAAAGTTGTTCAGATCATTGGTCCTGTGGTTGACGTGGAGTTTTCAGAGGGGCATCTTCCGCCGATCTATCAGGCGCTGAGGGTGACGAGCGAGGGATTCGATGTTCCGCGTCCGATCGACGTCATTTGCGAGGTCCAGCAGCATCTCGGCGAAGGGCGAGTCAGGACGGTTTCGATGCTTCCGACCGACGGAATGGTGCGCGGCATGGGCGCCGTCGATACCGGCGGGCCGATCAAGGTTCCGGTCGGCAACGGAACGCTGGGACGGATTCTGAACGTGATCGGCGATCCGGTCGACGAGCGCGGCCCGATTCCGGCCAGCGACTACTATCCGATTCATCGTCACGCTCCGACACTCGAGGATCAGTCGACCGAGATGGAGATGCTTGTGACGGGAATCAAGGTCATCGACCTGATTCAGCCGTTCCTCAAGGGAGGCAAGATCGGGCTCTTCGGCGGAGCCGGAGTCGGCAAGACGGTGACGATCATGGAGCTGATCAACAACGTCGCCAAGGCTCACGGCGGTTATTCGGTCTTCGCGGGAGTCGGCGAGCGGACGCGCGAGGGCAACGATCTGTGGCTTGAAATGCGCGAGGCCGGAGTCATCAATGACGACGACATCGCCAAATCGAAGGTGGCGCTGGTCTACGGCCAGATGACGGAGCCTCCCGGAGCCCGCCTCCGCGTCGCGCTCTCGGGACTGACGGTGGCGGAGTATTTCCGCGATCAGGGTCAGGACGTGCTGCTCTTCGTCGACAACATCTTCCGTTTCACGCAGGCCGGTTCCGAGGTCTCGGCGCTGCTCGGCCGCATGCCGAGCGCGGTGGGATACCAGCCCAACCTGGCCAGCGAAATGGGCGAGCTTCAGGAGCGCATCACCTCGACCCGGACCGGTTCGGTCACCTCAGTGCAGGCGATCTACGTTCCGGCGGACGACCTGACCGATCCGGCGCCGGCGACGACCTTCGCCCACCTCGACGCGACGACAGTGCTTTCGCGCCAGATCGCGGAGCTGGGAATCTATCCGGCCGTCGATCCGCTCTCATCGACCTCGCGCATTCTCGACCCGCGCATCGTCGGTGACGACCATTACAAGACGGCTCAGGACGTCAAGCGGATCCTTCAGCGGTACAAGGATCTTCAGGACATCATCGCCATTCTTGGTATCGACGAGCTCTCCGAAGACGACAAGCTGACGGTGTCGCGCGCGCGCAAGATCCAGCGCTTCCTCTCGCAGCCGTTCCACGTCGCCGAGCAGTTCACCGGCATCCCCGGCAAGCTCGTCCCGATCGAGGAGACGATCCGCGGATTCCAGGAGATCGTCGACGGCAAGCACGACGAGATTCCGGAGCAGGCGTTCTACCTCAAGGGCTCGATCGACGAAGTCGTCGAAGCGGCCGCTAAAATGTAACTGAGGGCGAACAATGGCGGACAAGATAAAACTGGAAGTTTTGACGCCGGAAAGACTCGTCCTCAGCGTATCGGTCGATGAGGTCGTCATTCCGGGTTTGAACGGGGAACTGGGAATTCTTCCCAATCACACTGCCCTGATTTCGCAACTCAAGACAGGCATCCTGACCTATCGGTCGGGAGGCGATAAGAAGTTGCTGCACGTCAGCGGGGGATTTGCAGAGGTTCTCCCGGACCAGGTGTCAGTCCTTTCGGACGTCGCCGAAAGGTCCGAGGAGATCGACCTCGAGAGGGCCCGCCGGGCACTCGAACGGGCCGAGAAGCGAATCGCCCAGAACGGAGATGACGTCGATTTCGCGCAAGCCGAACTGAAGCTGCAGCGCGCAATGATTCGCGTCCAGCTGGCGGCCAGGGGACAGGGTTAGCACTCGAAGATCAGTAAACGCGGGGGATACGAAGTTACCGGGCGTCAGCGACCGGTTGCTTCGTATCCCCCGCGGTTTTTCCGCGGCAGTATCAGTGACTGATCGTGATCCTGGTCATCGAGCCATCCTTGTTCCGCCACATCGAAACCCAGAAGTTGCCCGCCGTGACAACCTTCCTTGCGTGTCTCGCACCGTTTTCGCTTTCGCTGATCTCGGCATCTCCCACGACGTCCTTCCAGTCGGGGATATTCTTGTCTTCGTAAAAAGCTATCTGAATCGCCTTCACTTTATCGTTGTCGTAATGAACGGTGAGAATGTTGTCGCCGTCGAACTTGTAGTCCGCGCTGGTGTCTGTCGAGGACGACGAGTTTCCGAGGGCTTTCTTGATCTCATCGCGACTCATTCCGAGACTGACGCCTTTGAATTCCTGCATCACTTTTACCGGCGCAGGAGCCGGATCCTGTAAGTTGGCGATTGGGCTGACATCCGCTCTGACTACGAAAACTGTAGAGAGGCAAAGGATGACAGCAAATGATAAGGATACGGCAGGGAAATACCGTCTGATCATGGCTTGCTCTCCTTTGTTAAGGCCGAATACCGACCCTGAGGTCGGTCTGACTCGATTATTTTATTGTAATCTCATCATCCGGCTCGTTATCGGTCAGTTATGGCTATTTCTGCGGTAGAAGGGTTTCTTGAACCGGATATGGACGCATGATACCATAATTCAACTTCTAGACTGAACAGTTCCAGACTGCAAAAGTGCTAATTACCTGCTGATCGGTGAACGGTCAGGGGTTACTTTTCTGGCCGGAATTCATACATGGAGCGGAATCATTGTTAAATAATTTTATTCTGGGCGCGATATTGCTGCAGGCAGGCGAGAAGAGCGGGAGCCTTGTGGATCTGATCTTCAGGGCCAGTCCGATTGCAAAGATCGTTCTACTGATACTGCTCATCTTTTCGGTGGTTTCGTGGGCGATCATCTTCGCGAAGGAACGTGAGACGAAGCGGGCTCGCGAGCAGTCGAGGAGTTTTCTGGAGCTGTTCGAGAGGAGCCAGCGGTGGTCGGAGGTCCAGGCGGGCATCTCGCCATTCACGAAGAGTCCGTTGACAGCGATCTTTCTGGCCGCACAGGCAGAGCTTCAGGCGCAGCGCCGTCTCAATCTGGAAGCCGTTCAGCGGGTAATGCAGAGCGTGGCGATTCGTGAGACGTCGCGGCTCGAGGAGAGTCTCGGTTGGCTGGCTTCGACCGCAAGCGCTTCGCCGTTCATTGGACTGTTCGGAACGGTGGTCGGAATAATCATCGCCTTCCAGGGGCTGACGCAGGCGACGACGGCCTCGATCCAGGCGGTGGCGCCGGGGATCGCCGAGGCGCTGGTTGCGACCGCTGCCGGCATTGCCGCTGCCGTTCCCGCCGTCCTGGCCTACAATCATTATCTGAACAGGATCAAGATCCTGGCGGCGGAGATGGACAGCTTCTCTCTGAAGCTGCTCAACTTCATCGAGCGTGAAGCGGAGGCTCAGGCATAGGGGATGGCATTCACGAATCGAAACGGAAGGACGCAGACGGCGCTGGCTGAGATCAACGTAACTCCGCTGGTCGACGTCATGCTCGTGCTGCTGATCATTTTTATGGTCACTGCGCCGATCCTGCAGACAGGGATCCAGGTCAATTTGCCGAAGACACGCGAAGCGAAGTCCGAGGAAGCGACCCCGAGGGCCCTGATTCTGTCGGTCGACCGGGAAGGATCGGTCTATCTGAGCGGGAAGGATGAGCGCCGGCCCGTCAGGATCGATGATCTTCCGGAGCTGCTCAACAAGAGACTGGAAGGCTCGACTGACCGTCGAATCTACCTGCGCGGCGACGGTGAGACGCCGTACCGCGTCATCGCTTACGTACTTGACCAGGCCAGGAGGGCGAATGCAACCGTCAGTCTGGTCACGGAACCAACCAGAAGATAGGCGATCTGCAAGTGGACAGAGACAGAAGATCAGGGACTCTGCTATCGGCCGCGCTGCATGCCGGTCTGCTGATCGCGCTCTTCATCTTTTTCCGGCATCCGCTGAGCACGCAGATCGTGGCGGCGGGAGAAGGGCAGGACGGCGGCGACGGCGCTATCGAGGTCGGCGTGGTGGATGCGGGGACGCTCGGGTTGTCTGTTCCGCGAAGGGTGACGACGCTCGGAGACGACGCCGGGGCGGTAAATAACGAGCTGCTGGAGACCGTCCGTCCGAAGGATGATGCCGAGGCGCTGCCATCAGAAACGAGGCCCGAGAAGCCTGAAGAGAAGACTGTCAGAACTGAGCGGCCGACCGACGCCCGGCGGGATCGGCTGGTGACGCGCGAGCCGATGCGCGGGAGTTCGGCCGGTACGAGTGTCGAGGTTGGCCGAAGCTCCGGAACTCAGCAGCCGGCGATGAGCGGCGGCATCGGCATCGGCGGAGGCGGCGCTTCCGGTGCTTCCGGGGTCCCCGGAGGCTCCGAATACGGCCGCCGGATACAGCTCATACTGAGTCGCAATTACAATCCGCCGGCCACGGCCGATGTCTCCTCGACTCAGTACGTTGTCGTAGAGCTGAGGATTGCGCGGGACGGCAGGATTCTTTCGATCGTCAACGGCAGGCTGGCGCAGATCAAGCGGCGCAGCCCGATCGAGCTGGTCAACTTCGCCGCTGAAAGAGCGATCCTGGCCTCGAATCCTCTCCCCCCGTTTCCGAACGGTTTTCTGCTCGGCGCGCAGGAGGCCACGGCGGAGATATGGTTCAGGTATCCGAAATAATTTAAGGAATAATGAGAGAAGGAATGAAGAGAATCCCGTTACTTCTGATACTGGTGCTGACTGCTCCGGTTGTCAGGCCGCACTTTGCGCAGCAGGAACCGCAGGAAGATCTGCGTCGTCAGATCGGCACCATCATCGTCGCTCCGGGCAGCGGACCCTCGCTGGCGGTGGCCGATTTCCAGCTCAGGGCATCGGGAGCCGGTCAGGCGCTTGCGACCTTCAATGAAACGCTCTGGAACGATCTGCGATTCGCGGCGGTCGCGAACCTTGTCGGCAAGAGCCTCTATCCCAAAACTCTGCTCGCCGATCCGGCGACGCTGCGTTACGACGAATGGCTCAATGAACCGGTCAAGGCGGATTACGTGGCCTTCGGCAGCCTGACCGGACCTGAGCAGGCGCAGGGCTTTCTCTTCGACGTCAAGACACGGCAGCAACTGCTGACCGCCCAGTTGAGCGGCAACGGACGCGAGATGGCTCACCAGTTGGCGGATCAGATCGTCAAGGTTCTGACCGGTCAGGACGGTATCGCCTCATCCAAAATCGCCTTCGTCAACAATCGCGAGATCCACATGGTCGATTACGACGGATACGGCAGCCGTCAGTTCACTCGCGACAATTCGATCGCTCTGTTTCCCTCGTTCCCGACCGACGGAAAACGGCTGGCCTATGTCTCATACCGCAGCGGCTATCCGAATGTCGTCATCCGCGGAGAGGACGGGCTGATCCTCGGATCGACGCAGTTCCGCGGAACGACAACATCGCCTTCGATTGCTCCGGACGGCCGGATCGCCTTCGCCTCGAGCAAGGACGGGGGCGGGATGGAGATCTATGTTGCGAACTCCGACGGGTCAGGCGCCCGCAGGCTGACCCGTACCAGAAATGCCGTCAATATCTCGCCGCGCTGGAATCCGCGAACAGGGCAGGAGATAGCCTTCATTTCGGATCGCGGCGGATCGCCTCAGATCTACGTTATCGGCGCGGACGGCGCCAATGAGCGGCCGCTCCTGACTCTGGGCGGCCAGATGGACTCGCCCTCATGGTCGCCTGACGGGCGCTTTATCGCCTTCACCTGGGATGGCGGAGGCGGCACCTTCAATGTTCATGTCGCCGATGTCGCGACCCGGCAGGTTGTCAGATTGACGAGTGCGGGCAGGAACGAGAGCCCCTGCTGGTCTCCCGACGGGCGGCACATCGCTTTTCAGTCGAACCGGACCGGCCGCTGGCAGATCTGGCAGATGCATCTGGATGGAAGCGATCAGAGACAGATCACGCGCACCGGCGGCAGGTCGCCCGCCTGGGCACGATGATCGATTTAATCAATGCTGTCACCGGAAATATTAATACAAGGAGATGATCAAAATGAACCGGCTTAAAACAAGAACGACCTTATTGACCAGTATCATCATTCTGGGCGGACTATTGACCGCCTGCGCGCCCCCGACCGCCAAAATCAAGGTCACTCGAGACGAGATCAAAGCCGGCGAGCCGGTCACCGTCAGCTGGGAGACTAAGAACGCCAAGAACATCGAGCTCAACGGTGAGAAGGTCGAAAAGATCGGCGCGAAGACATTTACGCCGAATGCCGATTCCAGTTATGAAGTCGTCGCGCGTCGCGGCAAGAAGGAGGCTCGCGACAGCGCGAGGGTCAAGGTCGATTCGACTAAGTCCGCCGCACCGACGATCTCTCTGCGAGCCGAGCCGAGCGGCATCGAGCGCGGACAGAATACGATGCTCAAATGGACCGCGGAGAACACGAGGTTCGTCACCGTCACCGGCATCGGCCGCGAACTGCCGGCCAGCGGCGAGGTGGAGGTCAGTCCGCGCGTCTCGACGACCTATACCGCGACCGCCCTCGGCGATGGCGGTAACGCCACCGCCAGCGTCCGCGTTACCGTGACCGATCCGGCAGGGCCAGCGACCGCCGAGAGGCCGCGCACCACCCAGCCGTCCGACACCGAGAGCGCCATCGCCGAACGGTTCAGATCCGTCCTCTCCCCGATCTACTTCGATTACAATGAATCGGCCATCCGCGGAGACCAGCAGAGCAAGCTGCGCCGCATCGCGGACTGGCTGAACCAGGAAGGAAACCGCTCGATCGTCTTCCGCGTCGAGGGGAACTGTGACCCGCGCGGCACATCGGAGTACAATCTGGGACTCGGCGATCGTCGCGCGCAGGCGATCAAGGACTACCTGGTCGGCCTCGGAATCGATCCGGGCAGGGTCGAGACCGTCAGTTACGGTTCGGAGAAGGCGCAGGGAACGGATGAAGGCTCGCCGGAGGCGCCCCCCTCCTGGGCGCATGATCGACGCGGCGATTTCGTCTACCTGCGCGGCGGCGCCAGACCTTAACCAACGGAGTAGGAA
>CALBSU010000301.1 GCA_937967285.1 uncultured Acidobacteriota bacterium | reverse complement strand
CTTGTCCCGACGATCATGACCTTGATGTAACCGGCGATCTGCCCGTCCGATTCGGCGACGAAGAAGCAGAGGTTCGGCCGGCTCATCTGTTTGAGGATCTCCCGGGAACTTCCCGCCCACTCCGTCAGATCTCCCATCGATCTCTCGAGCGAATGTTCGTAAAGCAGCAGTTGGCGGGCCATCCCGGCGATGGCATCCGCATCCGCTCTGGTGGCGGGGCGGACGAGAACGGGTTTGAAGTCGATCGAGCTCATCTCTCCGAACGGTCGGCTTGACCCCTTCTCAGGGGATAAGCCATAATCATCAATCTTACCTTCCCCAACGATAACCCAGACGGTACGCTGATGTCCGGATCATCCATCTTCTCAAGTCTGTTGCTTGTACTGCTGATCGCGCTGGCGGTCGCGGATACGAGCGCCCAGACAGGATCGTCGAGTATCGGTCCCGTAGTCAATGCGTATCTGACCGGGTTGCAGGAGGAACTGGCCGAACTGGAGTTCCAGCTCGAACACAAGGAGATCGCGCGGGCCGACTATGACCTGGCCAAACGCCGTCTCTTCATCGTCCGTCGTTTCGTCGAGAGCTATGCCGCGGCCAGCAGGGAAGATCTGGTGCCGGAATTTCAGGTCCTCGCCGATGACGAACTGCTCATGCTCGGGCTCAAATCGAGGCCGGACCCCAATGCGCTGGTTCAGGGGCAGGTGCTCGACAATCAGTGGCGACTGGCCCGCATCGAACGTGGCAAGCCGCGGTTCTTCATCTTCGAGCGAACCGCGGCCGGGACGCGCAGAAACACCGACGGGCTCCAGGCCGAAAGTTATTCCGGCAAGCGGATCGATCCGTCCGATGTGATCGAGACGATCGTCGTTCCGGAAAGACCGTCCTTCGTCGTCAGGCCGAGAGTCACCTCAAGGAGCCCGCAGGTCGAGCCGATCGAGGCCTCGGTCGCCCCGCCCGTCGCGGAAGCTCCGCCGGCATGGGTTTCGCCGCAGGTCATCTTCATGTACCTGCCTCAGTACACCGACCGGGCGAGGAACAGCGGTACGACCGGAGAGCTGATAGTCAGCGCGAACTTCCTCGCCGACGGCCGGGTATCGGATGTGAAGCTCGAGAAAGGGCTCGGCATGGGGCTCGACCAGCGTTCGGTCGATTCGGTCCGCCGGATCGGATTCATTCCCGGCCGTCGCAACGGAGTCGATGTCGACACGCCAGTTCTGATCATCTTCAATTTCAATCAGGGCAAGGTAAATTTTCACGTCAAACCCGTCGAGGATGGCCGAGTCGACAGGCCGCTGAAGGGACAGAACCGATGAGCCTGCTGACACAATCGGAGGTGTACGAGGAGATCGACCGGACGCTGGCCGATCAGCGGAGAATCGCGGTCGCAACCATCGTCACCACCAGCGGCTCAACGCCGCAGCGAACCGGCGCCCGGCTGCTGGTTTATGAAGACGGCCGGATGGCGGGCACCGTCGGCGGAGGATGCGTCGAGGCGGACGTCTGGGCGGAGGCCCGGCAGGCGCTCGACGAGGATCGTTCGCGGCTCTGCCGCTTCACGCTCCGCGACAATCCGGACGTGCCTCCCGACGAGGAAGGAATGATCTGCGGCGGCGAGATGGAAGTCTTCATCGAAGTCTGGGGAAGGAAATCCTGATATCCGATCGTTCCGCGCGCCCTCCTATGCTCACTCCCGATGCAATTCTCAACGCGCTGCGCGAGACCCTCGCCGAGGGGCGGGCCTTCACGTCCGTCTCGATCATCGAGGGCGCCGATCGAGACAGACGCGCCCGGCTGCTGATCGCCCAGGTGAGCGGCCTCCTCGGAGGAACTCTCGGAGACCCGTTACTCGATCGCCTCGCCGTCGATCACGCTCAGGCGCTCATGGAGGACGACCGTCAGGAGATAGTCGTTGCGGAAGCCCTCGAACTCTCCCGGCCCGGCCAGGACGCCTCCCGGTTCGCCGGCGTGAGGCTGCTCTTCGAAATCGAAAGGCCGCCGCTCGAACTGATCATCTGCGGCGGAGGCCACGTCGGTCAGGCCGTCGCCAGAGCCGCGGCCCTGCTCGACTTCAGAATCACGGTCATCGACGACCGCGCCGAGTTCGCCTCGAGAGATAAGTTTCCGGATCCGAATGTCCGTCTGATGGCGGAGGATTTCACCTCGGCCCTGCGCAGCCTGAGCATCACTCCGGCAACGCATTTCGTCATCGTCACACGGGGCCATCGCCACGATGAGATCTGCCTCCGTGAGGTGATCGACAGGCCGGCCCGCTACATCGGCATGATCGGCAGCCGCCGCCGGACCACGACCATCCGCGAACGGCTCCGGCGCGATGGCGTCGACCCGCAACACCTCCACCGCGTCCACGCGCCCATCGGACTCGATATCGGCGCGCTCACTCCCGAAGAGATCGCGATCGCCGTCATGGCCGAGATCGTCCTCAACCGCCGCGGAGGCTCCGGCCGCCCGAAAAGCTATGAAGGGCCGATGTCGAAAGCCCGCTGATCGCCCCGTCCTGAAGCTGCCCGCCCGTGATTGCTCTGGTATCGGTGAGGGCTTTCGGTTAGTATTTAACCGTGAGTGGTTGAATCGATCCGGTCGACGAATCGGACGATCCAATCTTAAAGATAATAAATAAAAAAACTAAAAAGAGAGAGAGGCGATTCAGGAATGGAAAATAATCCGCAAAACACCCAGAACGTACAGGATGGCTTCCTCAACAATCTACGCAAGGATCGGATCAATGTCACTATCTATCTGATGGGTGGCGTGAAACTGACGGGCAAGATCCGCAGTTTCGACAAGTTTTCGCTGGTCCTTGAGTCGGGAAACCTCGAGCAGTTGATCTTCAAGCACGCGATATCGACTATCTCGGTTCCGCGGGGAAGCTTCCATCACTCCCGTTCGGAGAGCAGTCATCACCAGTCTCAGCAGGCTCCGTCGACGCCCCCTCCGCCGGCAGGCGGCACGTCGAGCGCTTCATCGGGCAGCTGATAAAATCGCCAGCCAGTCATTCGGAGCTTCAGTCGTCTCAGGACCTGCGCGGCTGAAGCTCTTTTACTTATTTCAGGAATGAGATCGGGAAGACTGATTACATTTGAAGGCATCGACGGCTGCGGCAAATCGACTCAACTGGCGATGCTCGAAAAATACCTCGTCGAACGTGACGTCAGGTTTCTGCTGACGCGCGAGCCCGGCGGAACAGAGCTCGGCAGGAAGATCCGCTCGGCACTGCTCGAGGGCGCAGACGGTTCGGTCGAGCCGCTGGCGGAGCTGCTGCTCTATGAAGCAGACCGCGCCCAGCACGTCCGCCAGGTCGTCCTGCCTGCTCTCGAATCGGGCGTTCACGTTCTGAGCGACAGGTTCTATGACGCGACGACGGCCTATCAGGGAGCGGCGCGCGGGTTCGACCCGGAGCTGGTGAGAAATCTCAACATGCTGGCGACGGGCGGTCTCGAGCCCGACCTGACGCTGCTCTTCGACCTCGAAGTTGAGACCGCATTGCGCCGGACGCAGGACCGCGGAGGTTCCCGCGCCGTCGACAGGCTCGACCGCGAACCGGTCGAGTTTCACAATCGCGTCCGCGAAGCGTATCTCAATCTGGCCCGGCGCGAACCCGAGCGCTTTCGCGTCATCCCCGCGGACGGCAGCATTGCCGGGACCTTCCAACTGATGGTCGAAGCCCTCGGGAGCGTCATCGACCTGGCTTGATCGCGACAAACTGAGATGTCCTTTGCTCAACTGATCGGCAACCGGAAACAGAAAGAGATTCTGCAGCGACTGCTCAGCCGCGGCCAGATCGCCTCTACCTTCATCTTCGCCGGCCCCGAGGGAGTCGGCAAGCGCCGGTTCGCGCTGGCCATGGCCAAAGCCGCCAACTGCCTCTCCGCCCGGCCCGCCGAGGGGTTCGCGGAAGAGAGCTGCGGCCAGTGTCAGGCCTGTCGCAGAATCGACGAAGGGACCTACGGCGATGTCATCTCGATCGCGCCCGACGGTCAGTTCATCAAGATCGGTCAGGCTCGGGAGCTTTCATCCGAGGTCTTCTATCGCCCTCGCGAAGGGCGCCATCGGTTCTTCATCATCGATTCCGCTGAGCGGCTCCGCGAGGAGGCCGCCAATTCGCTGCTCAAGACGCTCGAAGAGCCGCCCTCGACCTCGACCATCATTCTCATCACTTCGCGACCCGACGCGCTGCTGCCCACGATTCGCTCGCGGTCCCAGAAGCTCGATTTCTCTCCGCTCTCGACGGCCGAGATGGAGCGATACATCCGGGAAAATCTGCCTCGACCCGGCCCGGAGACCGCGCTGCTTGCCCGCATCACCGAGGGGCGCATCGGACAGGCCACCGCATACGACCTCTCGGACTATCGCCGCCGCAGGCAGGACCTGATCGAGGTCCTCGATCTGTTCTCCGCCGGAAACAACCGCGTCCGCCTGATGAAAGCCGCTCAGGAGATGGCGAAGGCCGAACGCGACGGCTTCGAGGCCACACTCGATCTGCTCGGGTCACTGATCCGCGATATGTTTCTTCTCTCGAACGGGATGGGCGAAGAGAGCATCGTCAATATCGATATCGCCGGGAAACTGTCCGGGATCGCCGCCCGCGCGGGCGCCGTCGAGCTCGAAAGGTGGTCGCAAAAATTCGATCGCCTGCGCGCCGGCCTCCGCGTCAATATCAACCGGCAGATGGCGCTCGATGCGATCTTCCTTGAACTGCTCAGCCCCGCGAAGATAAGTAGTTAAACGCCAGGCCGCCAGGCAGGCCGAGAGGTGTTATGGATCGGATTGTTCAAATTTCCTCAATACCGCCGATCGAACAATGATTGAAACCGGTGCTTACTGCCTTGAATAAACCCCTGGTCATCTTGGAGCCTGATTTATATTCGCAACCGGGTTGAGCAGTTACCTTCGAAAATGGGCGCGCGGTGAAGGGCCGCCCACCCTTTCACCGCGCTTCTACAGCCGATCACCGGTTGGACCGATAATCGACAGTATTCCTTCGTTCACTCGATGTGTCGGAGATCTGATCTCCTCGCCCGTTATTTGGCAATATCCGTGCCATAGCCCTGAATGCTGAAAAACACGGGTTTACGGCCGTTTCCGGCACTTTTCGCAAGTTCGATCAGGGGCAATTTTGAGCGCGGGTGAGACATCTTTGCACACCGGCCCGATGATCGACGGTATTCCTTGACACGCGAGTTTGTAATCATTATCCTTACCGTTTTGCACCGGCCATTCAGGAGCAGTGTGTCCGGCCAAGAGAAGCATTATGTTTGACGCCTTATCCGACAAACTGAAGAAGGTACTGAAGGATCTGCGGGGCGAGAGTCGCCTGACGGCGGAGCATCTCGACCTGGCGCTGCGCGAGATCCGGATCGCGCTGCTCGAGGCGGACGTCAATTTCAAGGTCGTCAGGGATTTCATCGAGCGCGTCAAGAGCAAGGCGGTCGGCCAGGAAGTGATGCAGCAGCTGTCGCCCGGACAGCAGGTGGTCAAGATCGTCTACGATGAGATGGTCGAGATGCTCGGAGGAACTTCGAGCCGCCTGCTCTTCACTTCGCGCCGTCCGAATTCGGTCATGATCGTCGGGCTCCAGGGATCGGGCAAGACGACCTCGACCGGCAAGCTGGCCCGCTGGTTGCAGAAGAACCAGGACCGGAGCCCGCTGCTGCTCTCCGTCGACGTCTACCGTCCGGCCGCGCGCGATCAGCTGTCGGTCATCGGAAAGGCGATCGGGATTCCGGTCTTCGAGGGGCAGGGGATCGACGATCCGATCGAGCTCTGCCGGGCCGCGAGGCTCCACTGTGAGCAGGTCGGTTTCGACACCCTGATGATCGATACCGCCGGACGGCTCCACATCGATGATGCGCTGATGGACGAACTGCAGCGGATCAAGGCGGAGATGCAGCCCGTCGAGACGCTCTTCGTCGCCGATGCGATGACGGGGCAGGACGCGGTTCGCAGCGCCGGCGAGTTCCATCAGCGGATCGGCACGACCGGCGTCATCCTGACCAAGATGGACGGCGACGCCCGTGGCGGCGCCGCGCTCTCGGTCAAGGAGGTGACGGGACAGCCGATCAAGTTCGTCGGCGTCGGCGAGAAGTACGATGCCTTCGAACCTTTCTATCCCGAAAGAATCGTCTCGCGTATCCTCGGCATGGGCGATGTCCTCTCGCTGATCGAGAAGGTCCAGTCGGAGGTCGATGAGAAGAAGGCGCTCGAGCTTCAGGAGAAGATGGAGCGCAACGCGTTCACGCTCGAGGATTACAGGGACCAGCTTTCACAGGTCAAGAAGCTGGGTTCTCTCGACTCCATCCTCGGAATGCTGCCCGGCGAAATGTTCCAGGGGATGCCGAAGATGACGCCCGAGATGACCGCCATGATGGAGGCCGAACTGAGGCGGACCGAGGCGATCATCAACTCGATGACGGCGAAAGAACGCGACAATCATCTGATCATCAATCCATCGCGCAGGCGCCGCATCGCGCTCGGCAGCGGGACCAAGATCAAGGACGTCGATAAACTGCTCAAGCAGTACGCCGAGATGAAGCAGGTCATG
>CALBSU010000300.1 GCA_937967285.1 uncultured Acidobacteriota bacterium | reverse complement strand
AGCACGCGCACGTATTCTCCGATCCGCTCCGCGCTCGGAATGCCTCGCAGCCTCTCCTCCCAGTCGTTCGCGCTCGCACTCTGCCCATGCATCAGCGCGATCAGACAGATCGTCGCCACCATCACGCGTTCATTCATTCGAATGCTCATACTTTCTCCTTCATTCACCGGTTTTTCGAAATTTTATTGAGCGATGATTTCAGCCTGTATTGACGGGCATGAATGCAGATTATGCTATGAATAAAGCGCGCTTCACAATCGCCGCTCCGCATCGATCGCGATTTCGAATCAGTTTCAACATCATGCGCATGCATGAAAAACTTTTTTTCTTGACACATGTGTCGAAGAAGTTTATAAGCTACATCTAGTGTGTTAATTGCTCTAGACCACAAGAGATAAATCAATACTTGATCTTGTGGTCAGGCTATCTAAGAGAGAAAGGAGAGACACTATGCCAGCCACAAAGAAAGCCGCTCCGGCGAAGAAGGCCGCCAAGAAGGCCGCTCCGGCGAAGAAGGCCGCGAAGAAAGCTGCTCCGGCGAAGAAGGCCGTGAAGAAGGCCGCTCCGGCGAAGAAGGCCGCTGCCAAGAAGAAATAACCTTCTGGCGACCTCATTCAATCACAATTGATTGTCGAGTTTTTTTAAGGCAGGGGTGGGCAACCACCCCTTTTTACATGATGAGCGAGAAGCGGGTTTATCATTACTGCATGCTCGGCGGGATCGCGGTCCTGTTGTGCGGGATAGCATTTCACTCGTGGGGCGCCGTCGCGGTCGGCGCGCTGGTTGCGGGCGCGGGCGGGCTCTTCAGCGTCTTCGTACATCGTCATTGATTCGGGAAAGGTTCGCAGCGGCATTGACCACACTATATCTGATCAGGCACGGGCAGGCGGGAACACGCGAAGATTATGATCGGTTGTCGGATCTCGGAGAGATGCAGGCGACGGAGCTGGGAAGATATTTCGCGGGCCGGGAGCTGACGTTCGACATGGCGCTGGCGGGAGAGATGCGCCGCCAGCAGAGGACGGCCGCCTCGGTGCTCGATGCGCTGAGCGGCGATGTCTCGATTGCGATCGACAGGCGGTGGAATGAATTCAGTCTGGCGGACGTCTATCGTCGCCTCGCGCCGAGGCTGATCGATGATTCAGCCGGCTTCGCGGCCGATTACGAAGAGATGCAGCGCGCGCTCGCGGACGATCCGCATACAACGCGCGGCGCAGCGGGGCGATGCGATCGCGCGGTCATCGAGGCATGGATGGACAATCGATACCAGGAGGCCGGTGAGCTGACATGGGAGAGTTTCAGGGCCGGAGTCGAAAGCGTCTTCGATGATCTGATCGGTCGCGGCGGAGATGCCTCGATCGCGGTATTCACCTCGGCGACACCGATCGCCATCTGGGTCGGGCGCGCGCTCTCGCTCTCGAATGACAGGATATTGCGGCTCATGGCGGTACTCCTCAACTCGAGCGTCACGACCATCAGGCTTCGCGAAGGCGAGCCGCTGCTGCTCAACTTCAACATGACTCCGCACCTGGCGGACCCGCGGATGGTCACTTACCGTTGAATTGAAGAGCGGCGAAACTTGTATAAAAAAGAGAAGCGGCGCACGATGGCGCCGCTTTCTGTTGATACACCCGCCGCGATTCGAACGCGGGACCTTCAGCTCCGGAGGCTGACGCTCTATCCAGCTGAGCTACGGGTGCCTGCGATAATCAAAATACATCAGACAACCCTGCCGGTCAACCTGTGGCCCGAAGACGCTCAGGCGCGCTTGCCTGAGAGCAGCCTGTATACGATCAGCAGGATTATCGTTCCGATGATCGACATGATCCAGCCTGCCGTCTGACCCTCCTGATATCCGAGCAGATATCTGCCGATGAGCGTGCCGATCAGCGAGCCTGCCATGCCGATCAGAGCGGTGACGATGATGCCTCCGGGATCCTTTCCGGGCATAATCAGTTTGGCGATGGCGCCGACGACCAGACCGAAGATTGCCAATCCAATCAGTTCAATCATAGTTCCTCCATGAAAAGATACTGTTCGTTACGGATGGCCTGCGCATCCGGGCGGGATTGCTAGTGATTTGAACAGCGACATTCTAAATCAGAGCGGTCGGATTTGACAGGAGTTTTGCCGATCGGATTGATGCCCGTGAATGACGGACGGCAAAAGAAAACGGGAGGTGAAATCACCTCCCGTTTCAGTCGAATCCGCATTCGTGCATCAGGCTTCGATGCCGTGGCATTTCTTGTACTTCTTGCCGGATCCGCAATGGCAGGGATCGTTGCGGCCGATCTTCGGATGTTCGCTGACGACGGTTCTGGGCTTGCCGTCCTCTTCGCCGGCGGCCATCGCGCTGGCGTTGGCCTTGGTGAAGGTGACGTGTCCGCGGCGCTGCCGTCTGGCCAGTCGCTGCTCGGGCGGTTCCTCGACGGTCACCTGCAGGTGGAAGAGCGCGCGCACGGTTTCGGTGTCGATCCGGTCGAGCATCTGCTCGAAGAGATCGAAGGACTGCTTCTTGTACTCGACCAGCGGGTCCTTCTGCGCGAAACCGACCTGCCCGATCCACTCCTTGAGATGGTCGATAGCCAGCAGGTGGTCCTTCCACTGCACGTCGACGATGTTGAGCCGGATGATCCGCTCGTAATATCGCATGGCTTCGACGCCGACGGCCGATTCCTTATCGGAGTAGATGTGCTCGAGCCTCTTCCAGATTTCGTCGCGGATCTGATCGCGCTCGAGCTTCTCGAAGTCGATGCCGAGCTGGTCGCTGTCGATCCCGTATTGATGGAGGAGCTGAACCTTGAGACCCTGGAAGTTCCAGTTATCGGGCATCTCATCGAGGCTCAGATACTCGTCCATCAGGTCGTCGAGCAGAGCGTCAGCGATCGAGATGATCTCCTGCCGGTGATCGGTCTGTTCGAGCAGCCGGCGACGAAGCGAGTAGATCGTCGAGCGCTGCTTGTTCATGACGTCGTCATATTCGAGCAGGTGTTTGCGGATGGTGAAGTTGTGCGCTTCGACGTTCTTCTGCGCCGTCTCGATGCGCTTCGAGACCATCTTCGATTCGATGGCCACGCCCTTCTCCATCCCGAGCCGCTGCATGATCGCCTTGACGCGATCGCCGGCGAAGATGCGCATCAGATCGTCTTCGAGCGAGAGGTAGAATCTGGATGATCCGGGATCGCCCTGACGGCCGGCGCGTCCGCGCAACTGGTTATCGATTCGCCGCGACTCGTGGCGCTCGGTGCCCAGGATGTGCAGTCCGCCGAGCCTGATCACTTCTTCGTGCTCGGCATCGGTCTGCGGCTTGACCTTGCGAAGGGCGTCCTCCATCTGCGCTTCGGTCGCCTCGTCCGGATTGACCTCCTGCTTCTTCAGATACTCGCGCGCGAGATATTCGGGATTCCCGCCGAGCAGAATGTCGGTTCCGCGGCCGGCCATGTTGGTGGCGATCGTGACCGCGCCCTTGCGGCCGGCCTGGGCAACGATCTCCGCTTCGCGGCCGGCATTCTCCGGCTTCGCGTTGAGCACGTTGTGCCTGATGTTGGCCTGTTTGAGCCGCTTCGCTATCAGCTCGGAATTTTCGACCGAAACCGTGCCGACCAGTACCGGCTGCCCCTTCTCGTTCAGCGATTTGATCTCGTCGACAACGGCATCCCATTTCTCCTCGAGTGTTCGGTAGATCACGTCCGAATTGTCGACGCGAACCATCGGGCGGTGAGTCGGGATGCTCGTCACGTCCAGATTGTAGATCTTGGCGAACTCGACCGATTCAGTTTCTGCCGTACCGGTCATTCCGGCCAGCTTCTGGTACATACGGAAGTAATTCTGAAGCGTGATCGTGGCCAGCGTCTGAGTCTCGCGCTCGATCTTGACGCCTTCCTTCGCCTCGACCGCCTGGTGCAGTCCGTCCGACCAGCGGCGGCCCGACATGATGCGTCCCGTGAACTCGTCGACGATGACAACTTCGCCGTCGCGGACGATGTAATTCTTGTCGCGATGATAGAGCGTGTGAGCGACCAGCGCCTGATTCAGGCAGTGCAGGATCTCCATGTTCGACGGATCGTAGAGATTGCCGTATCCGAGTATCCGTTCGGCCTTCTCGATTCCGGATTCGGTCAGCGTCGCCCGGTGCTGCTTCTCATCGACCTGATAATCGACCTCGGGAGTCAGCTTCGGCAGCACCGCATCGGCCTCGAAGTACTTGCTCGTCGAATCGTCCGACGCGCCCGAGATGATGAGCGGTGTCCGCGCCTCGTCGATCAGGATCGAGTCGACCTCGTCCACGATCGCGAAGTAATGGCCGCGCTGAACGCAGGTCGCCAGCTCGAACTTCATGTTGTCGCGCAGGTAGTCGAAACCGAACTCGTTGTTCGTACCGTAAGTGATATCGGAGTTGTATGCCTCCTGCCGCGCGAAGTCATCCATGTCGTTCTGAATGATTCCGACCGTCAGTCCCATGAACTTGTAGATACGGCCCATCCATTCGGCGTCGCGTCTGGCCAGATAATCGTTGACCGTGATGACATGCACGCCCTTGCTGAGCAGCGCGTTGAGATAGACCGGCAGCGTGGCGACCAGCGTCTTGCCTTCGCCGGTTCGCATTTCCGCGATCATCCCGCGATGGAGCACCATACCGCCGATCATCTGCACATCGAAGTGGCGCATCCCCGTCGCCCGCCGCGATGCCTCGCGCACGCACGCGAAGGCCTCGGGAAGAATCTCGTCCAGCGCCTCCTGCTCGAGCGTCTTGCGCGCGCTGTCCTCCAGTTCGCTCGATCCTTCCAGCCGCTTCGCCAGCCGGTCCCTGAACTCAACGGTCTTCGCCTGCAACTGGCTGTCGTTCAATTTCTGAATTTCAGGCTCCAGTTGGTTGATCCTGTCGACCACCGGCCACAACTTCTTGAGCAGGCGCTCGTTGGCCGAACCGAATACCTTGGTCAGTGCTTTTTCGATGGCGTTCATGTTGCTGCCCTTGTTCCTTCAACCGCTCTTCTCGTCCTCTCGAACAAAAGAGCATATTAATAATGATGCCCGGACGCCCCGGGCTGTCCCGGGTTATTCCGGGGAATTGAAAATTCTAGTTGAGCCCGCACAGGCCGTCAAGCTGCACATCTTTGACGCTTCGGCTCCATCATGGCAAAATGCCATTTACTTCAATCCTCACAAATTTCTATTTTATCAGGAGTACTGATCGATGAGCGAAAATATCAACCCGGAAAACGAGAATGTGAAGGAGAGCGCGGAGGTCCAGGAAGAGATCTCCTATCATGCGGTCGAGAAGGACGGCCGGATCACGGCGATCTGGGAGATGCGCGGTCGCAAGCACCTGCGCACGATCGACCCGCGCAGCGAGGAAGGACGCCACCTCCTTGGTCACACCGACAATCCGGAAGTCGCGCAGAATGCGCAAGTCTGAAAAAAGTAGAAAGTAAAAAGTAGAAAGTAGAAAGCGGGGAACGCTGTTTTCGGCGGCCGTGTCAGATATCAGCTTCACCTTTCTACTTTTTACTTTTTCTTTCTACTTGCATGCTGATCACCAAAGTCGAGCTGAAGAACATCAAGAACCACTCCGAGGCCGTGTTTGCCTTTCAACCGGGGGTGGTGGCGATCTGCGGTCCCAACGGCTCAGGCAAGACGACCATCATCGAAGCCATCGCCTGGGCTCTCTTCGATCATCTCGATTACAAGCGCGACGATTTCCTCAAACGCGGCACAAAGCGCGGTCAGGTCGCAGTCAGCTTCAAATCAAATCTGGACGGACGCGAATACGTGGTCACGCGGGACACCGCGGGCGGGTATTTCGTCTATGATCCGGCCATCAAAACCCGGCTCGTCGAGCAGAAGAACCAGGTCGTGCCCTGGCTCCAGCAGCACATCGGAGTCGAGCCGGGGAGCGACCTCTCCGCGCTCTTCAAGACGACGATCGGCGTCCCGCAGGGAACATTCACATACGACTTCACGCTCTCGCCCGCCAACCGGAAGAACGTCTTCGATCAGATTCTCAAAGTGGGGGAGTATCGCGACGCCTCGGATAACCTGCGCGGTACGCTCAGGACGATCGATCTCCGCCTGACCGAGAAGGACAAGCTGGCGGCCGAAGCCGAGGGCGAGCTGAAGGCCTGGGACGAGACGAAAAGCCGGCACGATGAAATGGTCTCGCGCCTGGATGAAGCCCGCGCTGAGCTTGCGCAGGCGGAGGCAGGTCGTGACGAATCGTTCAGGTTGAGCGAGAGTTTCGCGGCGATAAGAAAAGAGGCCGACGCCGTTCAGGGAGCGATCGAGCGTTTGCGGACGCGGCTCGATTCACGTGTCGGGCTGCTGGCGACGGCTCGCGAGGCGGCCGGGCAGGCGCGGGAAGCGGCCCTGGTGGTCGCGGAGTCGCGGCCCGGATACGAGGCCTATCTGGCGGCGGTCGCCAGGCTGGCGGAACTCGAAAAGTTGCGGGAACAGCGTGACGCCCTGAAACTCCGCGCGGACGGGACCGAACGGGAACTGGTCGAGGTCTCCGGGCGGTTGACGCGTGCGCTGGACAGGCTGAGCGATGTCGCCGCGGCA
>CALBSU010000299.1 GCA_937967285.1 uncultured Acidobacteriota bacterium | reverse complement strand
GCTTCGTCATCCTGCCGTCGTGCAGTTCGTATTCATCGACCAATCTGATGATCGAGTGATCGCGTTCGATATCGATGAGCCGGGCATCGACCAGCAACGGATCGATGTCCAGCGCCGCCGCGATGACGGTTGCTTCGAATTCATGCCCGCGAACCGCCGCAGCCGAGAGGATCGCCCGGTCATCTTTGTCGATCCTGCCGATACGAGTCTCGATCATCGCGGCAAGCGAATCCGGGATACTCCGTTCGAGCGCATCGAACTGTCCGGTCAGTCCCCATCTCGTGCATCCGCTCCCGGACCGATCGGCGTTCGCAATCAATCCTCCTGCGCGGAGATGCTCGGCAAGTTCACTCAGAAACAGAGGGTGTCCTCCGGTTCTGAGATGAATCAACTCGGCAAATCCCTGAGGAAACCGGTGACACGGAAATTCGCTTTCGAGCCATGCTTCGACCTGATCGAGGCTGAGCCCTTCCAGACGACACGGCTTGCAAACACCTTTCCCCGTCATCACGCTCAGTATGTGATCGATATCATTGATCCCGGATGAATCGATCAAATCACTATGTGCTGCCAGAATCAGGATGTTGAGCCCGTCGAACCGTTCGGAAAGATAGGCCAGGATCTCGACCGTCGACATGTCGACCCACTGCATCTCATCGAAAAAGAGCACGAGCGGTCTGAGCCTTGAGACATCTTCAAGAAAATCGAAGAGCTCTCGCTTCATGCGATCACTGGTGACTGAACGCAGGTGTTCCAGCAGTCCGCCGGACGCTTCGTCACGCGGTGAAACCGAGGCCGAGAGCGCGTACCATGCCGGAGCAACCTGTTTCATGACGCGCGAAGCCGCCGGATTGCTGGTGTCCTTGAGAAGCCGGCCGAGCGATTCGAGAATCGGACGATAAGGCGCTCCGCAGCCATTCCGCCCATGACATCTGCCCCTGACTATCGTGCATTGACCCGATGCAGCCAGATCGTCGAGGAAGTTCTCGATCAGCGCGGTCTTGCCTGTCCCGGCCTCCCCCGATAAACAGACCACTCCTCCCTGCCCGTTCTTCGCCGCATTGTAAGCGGACTTGAGGACCAGGCTCTCCTTCTCTCTTCCAACGACGACCGGCCGCTGACGCACGGAGATCGGACTCGACTCCCCCCTCCCGGCAAGACAATCGAAGACCTGTGCGACTTCGACGGCCGAGGGTCGAAGATGCGGCTCCTTTTCGAGCATTCTCATAATCAGCGAATCGAGTCTGGCCGGCTGGTCCGGCACGATCGTCGATGGCGACGGAGGATCGTAGGCAATCAGAGCATGCAACTGCTCGACCATCGTCCCGGCCTGGAAAGGATGCCGCCCGGTGACCATCTCATAGAGCACGATTCCGAATGAAAATATGTCGCTCGACGGACCGGACGATTCACCCCGCGCCTGCTCCGGTGACATGTACGCCACCGTCCCGAGCAGCGAACCCGGTACCGTCTGATGAATCAGCGTATTGGCATTCCGGCAATTCGTGTTCTGTGAGACAACCAGCCTCGCCAACCCGAAATCGAGTATCTTCACGTATCCGTCATTCCGGATCATGATATTCTCGGGCTTGATGTCACGATGCGTAATTCCTGCGGCGTGTGTCACACTGAGCGCTCTTGCCATCTGGCTGCCGAAGTAGATCACCTGATCCGTCTCAACCGGTTTCTCGATTCTCGCCAGCGTCCGACCTTCCACCAGCTCCATGACTATGTACGGACCGGCTTTCGATTCTCCTATATCATAGATCGTCACGATATTCGGATGATTGAGCGCCGATGTCGCCTGGGCCTCATTTCGGAAACGCCTCATCCGGTCGGCATCGATGCTCATCTCCAAGGGCAGAACCTTGACCGCCACCGGACGCCTGAGGTTAACGTCTTGCGCCAGATAGACATTGCCCATCCCGCCCGACCCAAGCAATCCTTCGAACCTGTAAT
>CALBSU010000298.1 GCA_937967285.1 uncultured Acidobacteriota bacterium | reverse complement strand
TAGATGACGATCGTGTTCTTCGAGAGTCCGGTCCTGTCGAGCCAGTCGAGGACGCGGCCGACGTTGTCGTCGACAGAGGCGACGCAGGCGAGGTAATCGCGCATGTAGCGCTGATACTTCCATTTCTTGAGCGCCTGACCGGTCAGCCCCTCGGGCGGATTCATCTTGAGATCGTTGGGGGTCAGGTCGCGATCTATCCGCATCGTGGCCTGCGACGGAGCATCCGACCTGCCGGCGTAATCGTCGTTGAAGGTGGCCGGTTCGGGCACCTCGAAGTTCTCGAACTGCTTGCGATGCTTCTCGTCCGGCTGCCAGTTCCTGTGCGGCGCCTTGTGGTGATACATCAGAAAGAACGGCTTGTCGGCCGGCCGCTTCTCGAGAAATTCCAGAGCGAGATCCGTGATGATGTCTGTCGTGTATCCGGGATACTTCTTTCTTTCGCCCATTTCGATCATCACGGGATCGAAATATGCTCCCTGCCCGGGAAGGATGTTCCAGTAATCGAACCCCGCGGGTTTTCCCTCATCCGGTCGATCCTGCCGGTTTCCGCCGAGGTGCCACTTGCCGATCATGCCGGTGTGGTAGCCGGCTGCCTGAAGATATTTCGGCAGCATCGGCTGCGCGCTGTCGATATGATTGAAGACCGGAACGCCGTTCAGATGGGAATACTTTCCGGTCAGAATCACCGCCCGGCTCGGAGTGCAGATCGAATTGGTGACGAAACAGTTCTCGAAGAGCATCCCCTCCGTCGCCAGCCGGTCGATGTTCGGCGTCTTGATCAGTCGGCTTCCGTATGCGCTGATCGCATGCGAAGCATGATCGTCCGACATGATGAAAAGGATATTCGGACGCTCAGACTGGGCCCGACTGACCGGAGCGGTCCCGGCGCCGAGAACGACAAGTATCAAAAGGGGGATGGTTTTCAGAAGAGAATTTTTCATATTCATCAGCATTTCGGGTTATTGGAATGTTGGGATGGAGCGTCATGACCAGTCGGCCGTCGGCCCCTGGGGATTTATCAACCTGAGTTTCTTCACTTCCAGTTCGCGGTAACAATCCGGCAGATCGAAATGCCGCAGGACGTCCGGCAACAGAGTCGAAAGCGGCCAGTTGTAAGTCTCGGCCTCGGCGATCGCGGAGTACGATACCGGCGCATGTTTCAGCGTTACCTGCCTGACGCGATCCGAGAGCAACGCGGCGAATGCGGCGGGCACGGCTCCCCACCCGCGACCGGCCAGATGGATCGATTCGTGCCCGTGAGATGCGATCCATTCGATGACTCTCAGGATGTCGAAGGTCTTCTGCCCGACATACGGCCGTCCGAGCATCATCGCATGGCCGGCATAAAAATAGTCGCTGCCGTATGGCAGCAGAAACTGATCCTCGCCGCATGTGTCCGGACGCGATTCTCCGATTCCTCGAACGTCGCAGGTGAAGAAGGCGGCATCGGGAGAGTCCGTAATCAATTGGCGGATCAGCGGCTCATTGCGCAGATCGACGTCGCTCGACTGATGCGGGACATAGATGATCGCGTCACGGCTCTCACGCGGCGGCCGTGAATAGTGTCTCTCATCCGAGAGTCTGTAGACGATCGCCTGAATTCCGGGTTCAGTCTCGACGGCGTAAGTTGTGAATTCCCGTTTCGGGTATCCGCGGGCGGCGATCCGCCTCAGAATCCTCGCATCGGCAATCCCTTGAGCGGAGGGCAGACCGAGCAGTTCGACGACTGCATCCCTGAGCCGTCTCTCCGGCCGCTTCTTTCGGGTTTCCGCGAGCCGGCGCGAAGTCTCAGCCGTCAGCGACGGGAGCGTGGCGACTCCCGGCGAAGCGACCTGTCCCCGCGGCGTGCACCACAGCGTCTCCTCTTTTTCCTGAACGATCGGAGGTTCAGCGCCGTCGCCCGTAATCCCCGTCACGCGATTGAAGAACCGGTACATCGCTTCACGGTTCTCTTTCGAATATCCGTGATAGCTCAGCCCGGTGAAGATCTGAATATTATTCTCCGCGCCGAGAAGCCGGTAGATCCTTCGCAGTCTTTCGTATGACTCTTCGGCTCCTCTAACGTCGAAATAGTCCTTCTCCTTTGAAAGGATGATGACCGGTTTCGGGGCCATGGCCGCCAGAAAGTCGTCATGGTCGAGGCCGAGCGAAATCGCTCGCGGCGGATACTGTTCCGGATCCTGCGGCAGTTCGTTCTCGATATTGCGTCTGAAAGTCGTGATGAAGCATCCGGGAGCTGCCATCGTCCACCGTCTGTCGAGCCCGCACAGCCAGGCGGCCAGCGTACCGCCTCCTGAATTGCCCGTCAGTCCGATGTGCCGGCGGTCGACTTCGGGCCGCGTCAGCAGGTAATCGAGTGCGCGAATCCCGTCCCAGGCGCGCCAGGCGGCGATACTTTCGCCGACCAGGACCTGCTGATTTCCCGCCATCAGGTGCTCGTTGACACCGGCCCCGATCGCCGATTTCATATTGGCATCGGGATATTGCAGCCGCTCGCCCTGCCCGATCGGATCGAAGATGAATGCGATATACCCCGTCCGGACAAGCCCCTGCACGAATGCCTGATAGGTATCGCCGGCTTTCCCGGTATCGGAATGGCCGCACGTGCCGACGACCGCTGGAAACGGGCCGCCGCGCCTGGTCGGCAGATAGAGGTTGGCGGTTACCGGGAAACCGGGGCGACTCTCGAAGACGATCTTTTCGATCAGGTATCCGTCGCGCTCGACCCGGCCGGTGACCCGGGCATTGAGCGGCGTCTTCGCCGGAAAGGGTCCGAAGCATTCGAGGATTCTGTTTCGGACGC
>CALBSU010000297.1 GCA_937967285.1 uncultured Acidobacteriota bacterium | reverse complement strand
GGCCGGTGAGCTAGTTGCCGGATTCGATCTCGCCGGGACCGCCTCGATCTTCAGTACCCGCGAGCAGACTCGACGTTCGGATGACTACTTTCTGGAATCGGGCGACAGGATAAGTTTCTTTTATGAAGAAGACGCATTCGACGGCGAAGGGCGGATGACCGGCGCGGTTGAGCGATCCATCAACAAGATCGGGCATGCCCTGCACGATCTCGATCCGGTCTTCGACGCATTTTCCAGAAAGCCGGGCCTGGCTGAAATCGCATCCGATCTGGGATATCGCAAGCCGCTGCTGCTTCAGTCGATGTACATCTTCAAGCAGCCGCACATCGGCGGCGAGGTGACCTGCCATCAGGATGCGACATTTCTGATTACGGAGCCGCCCGGCGTGACGGGTTTCTGGTTTGCTCTCCAGGATGCGACCATGCAGAATGGGTGCCTCGAGGCGATCCCGGGAGGTCACAGAATGGGCTTGAAGAAGCTCTTCGTCAGGGATTCCGCCGGCGGGACGAGGTTCGATCCGATCGACGATTCGCCGTGGCCCGTTGAAGGGCTGGTTCCGCTCGAGGTGAGACAGGGAACGCTGATCATTCTCAACGGCCTGCTGCCGCATATGAGCCGGGCGAACAGATCGCCCGTTTCAAGGCACGCCTACACGCTGCACATCATCGATGGCGAATCGCGATATCCGGCGGAAAACTGGCTGCAGCGATCATCCGATCTGCCGCTCAGAGGCTTCTGATCGGAGACTTCGATACATCTGTTCAGACATGGAGCTTCGACTCAGTAAAAGCGTGATTCGTCCCTGGCGGTGGGGCGACGAAACATCGATCGTGCGGCACGCCAACAATTACAGAATCTGGCGTAACCTGCGCGACAGGTTTCCGCATCCCTACACCATTGAAGACGCGAAATACTGGATCGAGCTGACTGCCACCGAGACGCCGCAGACCAGCTTCGCCATCGAAGTCGACGGAGAAGCTGTCGGAGGCATCGGTCTGGTCCTGCGCGACGATATCTACCGCTGCTCCGCCGAGATCGGTTACTGGCTCAGCGAGGATTACTGGGGACGGGGCATCGTGACCGAGGCCGTGGTTGCGCTGACCGAGTGGGCATTCGAAGAATTCAGCCTGCATCGCATCTATGCCGGCGTCCTGGAATGGAACGCTCCGTCGATGCGTGTTCTCGAGAAGGCGGGTTACAGGCTCGAAGCGCGATTCAGTAATGCGATCATCAAGGAAGGCATGGTCATGGACGAACTCGTCTACGCCAGGGTTCGCTGATCCCGATCCGAAGGAGTTGTCATGGCAGAAGAAGCGCTCAAACACTATCTTGAAAATGCGATCAACGAATACCGGCTGCTGAAGCGGCAGGGCGAGCGGGCGATCGAGCAACTGGACGACACGCAACTGTTGGTGGCGATCGATCCCGAGAGCAACAGCATCGCGATCATCGTCAAGCATCTGGCCGGAAACATGCGTTCGCGATGGGTCGATTTCCTGACATCGGACGGCGAGAAGCCCGACCGCAACCGCGATCAGGAGTTCGTCATCGACGATTCGATCGGGCGCGCCGAAGTCATGCAGTGGTGGGAGCAGGGCTGGGGGTATGTATTCGCCGCGCTCGAATCTCTCACTCCCGGCGATTTGATGCGGACGGTCATGATCCGCGGAGAGGCTCATACAGTCATTCAGGCGATCGAGAGGCAGATGACGCATTACGCTGCGCACGTCGGTCAGATCGTCTTTCTGGCCAAACACCTCAAGTCGTCTGAATGGAAGACGCTCAGTGTGCCGCGGCGGCGGTAGGAGCAGGATGCAGTGTGGAGTGCGGCGACCGCGGGCGCCGCTTTGATCCATAACCCTGTTATTTCATAGAGCGGCGCTTACGGGCGCCGCACTCCAGAGAGGAGCATTAATAATGGATAAGCTGGTTACATTAACGAGAGACGGCGAGATCGGGATCATCACGGTCAACAATCCGCCGGTCAACGCGCTGAGTCCGGGAGTGCCCGAGGGCATTTCGGAAGCGATTGACGAGGTGGCGAAGGACGACACGCTGCGCGGTGCGATCTTGATCGGATCGGGGCAGACCTTCATCGCCGGCGCGGACATCAAGGAGTTCGGCAAGATCACGTCGGGTCAGCGCAAGGAAGGGATCGACTTCCTCGGGCTGCTGCTCAAGATCGAGGACTGTCCGAAGCCTGTGGTTGCGGCGATCCACGGGACGGCCTTCGGCGGAGGGCTCGAAGTGGCGATGGCGTTTCATTACCGCGTGGCGATTGCTTCGGCGCAGGTCGGACAGCCGGAGGTCAAGCTCGGGTTGATTCCCGGAGCGGCCGGAACCCAGCGCCTGCCGAGGCTGGCCGGCGTGGCGAAAGCCGTTCAGATGTGCGCTGACGGCAATCCCGTCAAGGCGTCGGACGCTCTGGCGGCCGGGATCCTCGACGCGATCGTCGAGGGAGCTGATGCGGCTGCGCTGCAGAAGGGGGCGGTCGAGTTTCTGCGTGGAAGGCTGAATGAGAAGCCTCTCAAGACCCGCGAACGAAACGACAAGCTGGGCGATGAGGCGGGCAATGCGCCGATCTTCGCGGCTGCGCGCGAGGCGGCGAAGAAGGCTGCCCGCGGGCAGACCGCGCCTCAGGCCGCAATCGATGCGGTCGAGGCGGCGACGAAGCTGAGCTTCGAGGAAGGTTGCGCGCGCGAGGCCGAACTCTTCAAGCAGTGCCTCTTCGGCGATCAGTCGAAGGCGCTCATCCACGTCTTTTTCGGCGAGCGCGAAGTATCGAAGATCCCGGATGTCCCGAAGGATACGCCGCTGATCGAGATCAAATCGGCCGCCGTCATCGGCGCGGGCACCATGGGCGGCGGCATCGCAATGAACTACGCCAACGCAGGGATTCCGGTGCTGCTCAAGGAGACGACGCAGGAGGCCCTCGACAAGGGGCTGGCGACGATCCGCAGAAATTACGAGAACTCCGTCAAAAAAGGGCGTTTCAGCCAGGAGGTGATGGACAAGCGGATGGCGCTGATCACTCCGACGCTGAGCTATGACGGCTTCGAGAAGGCAGACATTGTGACCGAAGCGGTCTTCGAGGGGATGGCGCTCAAGAAGGAGATCTTCGCCGAGCTCGACGGGATCTGCAAACCCGGAGCAATTCTGGCGTCGAACACCTCGACTCTCGACATCGACGAGATCGCATCGGCGACGAAGCGACCGGAATCCGTCATCGGACATCACTATTTCAGCCCGGCAAACGTCATGCGGCTGCTCGAACTGGTGCGCGGAAAGGCGACCGGAAAGGATGTCATCGCGACGTCGATGGCGCTCGCCAGGCGGCTCAAGAAGGTCGGCGTGCTGGTCGGCAACTGCTACGGCTTCGTCGGCAACCGGATGCTTCATCAGTACGGCCGCGAGGCGCAGTTCCTGGTCGAGGAGGGCGCCAGTCCGCAGCAGGTCGACGGCGCGCTCTACAAATTCGGCATGGCCATGGGGCCGCTGGCTGTCGGCGATCTCGCGGGGCTCGATGTCGGCTGGCGGATCCGCAAGGAGCACGCGCACCTCGAAAAGCCGGGCATTCGCAAGCCGCTGGTCGCCGATCAGCTCTGCGAGCGCGGTCGTTACGGCCAGAAGACCGGCGCCGGATGGTACCGTTACGACGAAACCCGCAAGCCCATCCCCGATCCGGAAGTCGACAAACTGATCGAGGAGCTGGCCGCTCAGGCGGAGATCAAGCGCCGTCAGGTCACCGAAGATGAGATCATCGAGCGCACGCAGTACGCATTAATTAATGAAGGAGCGAAGATCCTCGATGAAGGCATCGCTCTGCGCGCGGTCGATATCGATATCGTCTACCTCAACGGTTACGGCTATCCGGCCTGGCGCGGCGGCCCGATGTGGTACGCCGATACCGTCGGTCTCAAAAAAGTCTACGATGCCGTCTGCCGTTTCCACGAGGAGCACGGCGAACTGTGGACCCCCGCTCCGCTGCTTAAACAGTTGGCTGAGGAAGGATCGACCTTCGCTGAATATGACAAGAAAAAGTAGAAAGTAGAAAGTAGAAAGTAGAAAGCCGCATACGTTACACAAAACAAAATATCACCAGGCTATCGCAATATCCTTTCTACTTTTTACTTTCTACTTTCTACTTTACTTCCCGCACGGAAAGGAACGTTTAAATTATGAGAGAAGCCGTTGTTGTGGCCAGCTCGCGAACGGCGCTGGCGAAATCATTCAGGGGATCGCTCAATCTGACTCGACCGGACGATCAACTGGCGCATTGCATTC
>CALBSU010000296.1 GCA_937967285.1 uncultured Acidobacteriota bacterium | reverse complement strand
CGCAGTTCGCGTTCTTCGGCCAGCTCGGCGGGCGTTTTGACGCGGGCGCGCTGGAGCTCCTTTTCGAGCCTGCCTTCCTTGTCGAGTATCCGCGTCAGCTCCTGGTAGACGCGCATGGCGATGACGGCATCGAGTGCGGCGTAATCGAGTTGATGGCGGCTCAGGGGGCGCTGACGCCAGTCGCTGCGCTGCCAGGTCTTGTCGAGCGGGAGGTCGAACAGATGCGCCGAGACCGACGAGAGGCTGAAGGATTCCAGCTTGAGCGTCCGGCGCGAAAGCCTGAGGGTATCGAAGAGGCCGGCGACCTCGAAGCCTGATCCGCGAAGAACACCGTCGTCGAAGCCGGCATTGTGCGCCGCGAGCCTGGCCTCAGGCTCGGCGATCAGATGTCGAGCCTCGAGGATGGCCGCGGAAAGTCCGTCGATGACGACGATCTCGCCGCTCGGAGCGGCCAGTTGAAGCAGACTGAGCCTGTTGCATCGGGCATTGAAATCCCAGAAGGTCTCCGTATCCAATCCGATGACGGGATGATCGCTGAACGCGGACAGTGCGTCGCGCGTCTCGACGGGGTCGGTCAGATACCTGTATCTGGGAGGAAACTCGATTTCGTGCATTGACATAGGCATGCTGCCATTCAGGAAATCCCGATGCAAGGACAGGCATTTGGAAAATGCCACCCGCCTCCGTCACGCCTGCCGATCAGCCGTTTCAAGAGAATGGATGAATGGTCATTCAGAGACCAGAAAAACATCCCTCCCATCAAATTCGCCGCACCGGGCGTCATTTCCCACGCGCAAAAACCACGAAAAGTGCCCGTCAAAAGGGCTTTCCGAGGAACTACCTTTCATGGCCGCAAGTAATACCAGTCAGAAGCAACAGAGAGCCGGCACGCGTCACAAGCCGGCGGATCACCGGCAAATGAACAAGCAAGGAGGGAAGGGATGTTCCACACAAATCGGATCACATGCGGAATTACTGATGTCTGTTATCTCTTCACCGGCCGGAGGCTGGTCTGCCTGCTGATGCTGGCAATGGCCGTGACGGTCGAGGCCGGCGATCCGCTGCGATACCGCGCGGGTCTGCGGCTGAGCCCGGACAAGAACAAGCTGTCGGAGAAGGAGCGCAAAGCGATTCTCGAGAGCCTGCGCGAAAAGACCGGCCTGCTCGAGCTCGGGTTCGACGAGGACGGTTTTCTCAGTCTCGGCGAGGTCGAAAATCACAGGGGCGGATCGAAGACCGCGCGGGCTCTGCTGACGGAGACTGCCGGACTCTCCTATGCCATCGACCTCGAATCGCATAACAACTCGAAGGATATCGCCTTCGGCAGGCTGGACAAACCGGTCAATTTCACCAATTTCAGCTCGGGCGAACAGATCGAGGTCTATCCGATCCAGCTCGATTTCGCGGACTTCAAAAAGCTGCGCGGAGACAGCAGGGTTATCGCCGCCTTCGACATCGGGTTCGTCATCCTTCACGAACTCGGACACGCTGTTCTCGGGCTGCACGACAGAGTGGAGAATGAGCTGGAAACGGGCGAATGCGAGGATTACATAAACCGCATCAGGCGCGAGCTCGGCCATCCGGTGCGTGAAAGTTATTACGCCAGGATCTATCGCCGTTCGATTATGGCAAGCCTGCAGACCGTCCCGATCGCCGAACTCGAATTCAGTTTGGACAAAGGCTCCGGCAAGTCGCGATACCGACTCAACTGGCCGGCCGCCGATGTCGGTCCGATAGTTCCCGCGGGCGTTCGCCGCGGCTCGATGGCGGCCTCGTTCAACTAAGTGCACTGTAACCAAAGTTATAACTTTTGAATCGCAAAGGCCGCAGAGGAGGCAAAGGGGATTCCATAGCTCTATAATTCATTTTCCAGAGTACCAAGGGAAAACCGCGCGGCACTCGATCGGGGCTCAGGAAATCTTCCAGGCGTAGATGCGCATCACGTCGCCGAACGAGAGCCGGACGGTTCTATCGGCGAGGCCTGCCTTCTCGATCAACGGCATGAGGATGCGCGCGAGCGCCCTGCTGTATCGGCCGA
>CALBSU010000295.1 GCA_937967285.1 uncultured Acidobacteriota bacterium | reverse complement strand
CGATCGGAACCAGAATGATCTCGTGATGGTGCAGCTCGATCGAGAGCATCGTCTGGTCCCTGATCAGGCGGCTGAAATAGGCGGCCAGGATGTTGTAGTTGCATTCAAGCAGGTCTTCCGGGTGCGGTTTCGGTTCCTCCGGATGAAACAGTGCGATGATGATGTCAGCCTGGCGCTTGACCGCTTCGAGGATCGGCACCGGGGCGACATACGATCCGTCGACCAGCCAGCGTCCCTCGATTTTGACCGGAGGAAATTCCGGCGCCATAGCTCCTGCGGCATAGACCGCCTCGGCCAGCCGGCCGGATTCCAGGACGACGGATTCGCCGGCGAGGAGATCCGTCGTCTGCAGAATCGTCCTCGGCTGGAGATCCTCGAGACGTCGCTCGCCGAAGATACGACTGTAAAATTCATGCTGGTTGGCAGGCTTTTTGAGCGCTGATCCGATTCCCGGACGTCCCAGCCTTTGATGAGCGATGCCGAGCAGCGTCCGGTAATCGATGCTCGAATAGAGCTTCGCTCCCGACATCTCGCCGACCCGCCGGCGCATCTCGGCCGTACTCAACCCGGCTCCGCGCATGGCCGCCAGCATGGCTCCGCTGCTCGATGCGACCTGAAGATCGGCTTCGATCCCGGCCTCATCCATGAATTCGAAGAGCGGAATCGCCGCCGCGGACCTGACCCCGATCGATCCCAGCACGACCGCGATCTTCGGTGCTGTGTTCTTGTTCATATCGATTATCGGTTCGCACGCTCCCGGCGTGAATGAATTGGATTACCGCACACCGGAAGCAGGCGTTCCGTTCATATTTGTGGGTGCGATCAGCACCTGACTGCCCTTGATTCGTTCTTCAAGGCCGGCTTTCATGCGATCGATCACATCCTGCACCTCCGACATGCGACGCTCGCCATCGAATTCCATGAGTATTTCAATGTAGACGTTGCTGCCGGATCTCCTGGACCTGATTCCATGCAGCGCAACGTAGTCGTTGAAGAAGGCCGCCAGCTCCGACAGGATGACCAGTTGCAGCGACTCGTCGAGCGTCCGGTCGAGCAGGTCATAGATCGAATCGGTCACCACCCGGTAGGCCGAAACCAGCAGAAAGACTGAGATCAGAATGGCGCCCGCCGGATCGACGTAAGCCGCCCAGCGCTGCTCGCGGAAGCCTGAGCTGATCAGCAGCGAGACCAGGACCGAGATGTTGGCTGCGAACTTCGCGCGGTAGAGCCGCCACTGCGATTCGAGGACCGGTGACGGCTCGATCCGCGTCAGCTTCAGGTTCTTGCGCCAGACCCACAGGTTGACCAGTGCCGATCCGCCGGTCACGAAGAGCGCCAGGCCGATCCTGCCGATCGGCGTCGGATGACGGAATCGCTCGATCGCACCGTAGCTCACGATCATCCACGAGAGCATCATCGCGCCCGCCACCGCAAGGCTCGAGATATTTTCGAGCTTGCCCTGGCCGTAGTTGTAGTCCTCGGTCTTGCCGCGTCTGACCTTGCGCACCGCCAGCCACGAGAGGAATGTGGCCACCGTCTCGCTTGCCGATTTGAGCAGGTCCGAGAGGAGCATGACCGAGTTGGCGAGGACAACCGCCACGACGTCGGGAGCCAGCGCCACCAGCCCCAGCACGAAACCGGTCAGGATAGACTTCTCCTTCTCGCGGAAATGATCCTTGCTGACTGACTCGGTCGTTGCCAAGATCCGATCCTTTCCCGGTTTCAGGCGTCGTAGCTCTTCATTGCGTCCTCGCGCGAATCGCGGATCTCGAAGATCGACGAGAAACCGGTCAGATTGAAGACCTGCCGCACGTCATCGTTGAGCGAGGAAAGCACCAGCTTGCCCTTGGCCATCGTCAACTGCTTGGCAGCCATCAGAAAGACCCGCAGCCCTGCGCTGCTAATGTACTGGAGCTGCGCGCAGTCGACGATCATCTTCGTTTTGCCGTTCTGAATCAGACCGACGATCTTCTCCTCGAACTCCCGCGAATTGCTCGAATCCATTCGACCGTTCAGACCGACAATGGTTAAAGGAATCGACTGTTCTTCGATAACTTCTATCAACATCTTTCTTACTCCATGAAAATTGGTTAGACGTGTTTCTTCAGAGTTACGATATTCCTGCCGTCAGTCCTGCGATAATCAACTTCGTCTATCAACTGTCGAACCAGATGGACGCCGAGCCCGCCGATCGGGCGTTCGAGCAGACCGGCGTCGAGGTCCGGCTCTCTTGCTTCAAAGGGATTGAATGCCCGGCCGTCATCCTCGACCTCGATCGTGATCACCCCGTCGCTCAAGGCGACCTCGATCCCGATCCGGTGTTCCTGCCCGTCGTCGTAACCGTACGAGATGGTATTGGTCAGCAGTTCATCCATCGCCAGGTTGATTTCGAATGCCGCCTTCCGGTCCAGTCCGTTTTGCGCAATGAAAACATCGATCGCTTCGCTCAACCGGCCGATCTCAGCCAGGTCGTTGACGATCACTGCTTTCAGATTGTCGCGCCCGGTTTCTGACATTGATTCTCGCTTCGGATTCCTGTCTGCTCAGCCTTTTTGAAGATTTTTGATACTCGGATTTCAGGGGTGATATTTCGCTGCCAGCATCGTCAGGTCGTCCGATTGCGGCTCCTCGCCGGCGTGAATGCTGACCTCCCTGACGACCTTGCGGATTATCTCCTTCGGCCCCGAAATCCCGGTATGTTCGAGGCAGCGCTGCAGCCGCTCGTCTCCGTACATCTCCTTCGCTTCGTTGAAGGACTCGGTTATCCCGTCGGTGAAGAGAAAAATGATGTCGCCGGGCATGAGGTTGATCGTCTCGGTCTGATACTCATAGTTTTCGTCAATGCCGAGGACGATCCCCGCGGCGGCCGGCAGTTCGCGGGCCGAACCTTCGGCCGAGATGATATACGGCAGGTTGTGCCCGGCATTGCTGAACTGATACTCGCCCGTCACGATATTGAGTATGGCGTAGTAGAGCGTGACGAACATGTAGGACGTGTTTTCGAGCGAGAGCATGCGATTGACCTGCTTCAGACACTCGCCCGCCTGGACGCCTGTCAGCGCGACAGACTTGAGCAGCGTCCGCGTCACGGCCATGAAGATCGCGGCCGGCACGCCCTTTCCCGAAACGTCGCCGATCGCCAGCGCCAGCCGGTTCTCGTCGAGCAGGAAGAAATCGTAGAAGTCCCCGCCGACCTCCTTCGCCGGGATCATCTCGGCGAAGAGCTCGAAGCCCTCGATCCCCGGGAACGGCGGAAAGTCGCAGGGCAGAATCGAGCGCTGAATGCGCGTCGCGACGTTCAGTTCGTTCTGAATATCGACCAGCAGCCTGTGCTCGCGCTCCGACTCTCTGAGAAAATCGATTCGCTGCTTCGTCTTGTTGATCGTCACTTCCAGATCGTTCAGGTCGATCGGCTTGGTCAGGAAGTCGTACGCCCCGCGGTTCATCGCTGCTCGGATGTTGTCCATGTCGCCGTAGGCTGAAACGACCACGGTCTTAAGCATTCTGTCGAGGTTGCCGATCTTTCCGAGCAGCGTCAATCCGTCCATGATCGGCATGTTGATGTCTGTCAGGACCATCTCAATCTGGCTGTCCTGATGGAGGATTTCGAGCGCCTCGACGCCGTTGTGTGCGAATGCGAACATCATCTCGCCGGCTCTGATCTGACGGCGGAATTTCTGCCGGATCAGGAGCTCGAGATCAGGTTCGTCGTCGACCACCAGTATTTTGAAAGGCAGCAGTTTGCCTGTTTGGGTCATTCTCTCCACAGGATTGCTCGATTCATTGGCTGACAAGCGGCAGCGTGATCAGAAATTCGGTGAACTCGCCCTCTTCGGTGTTTACGCGAATCTCGCCGTTATGTTCCTTGACGATTATCTCGTGCCCGATCGAGAGCCCGAGTCCCGTCCCCTCGCCCGGGGGCTTGGTAGTGAAGAACGGATTGAAGATCTTTTCGACGATCGCCTTCGGAATGCCGGGCCCGTTATCGAGGATCGAGATCCCCGCGTGATCCTCATTCCTCCGCGTCTGGACCATCAGTCTGGGTTGATAGGATTCGCCGAGCCTGACGGACTTTTCGCGCATGGCATAGCACGCATTATTGAAGATGTTGAGCAGGACCCGACCGAGATCCTGTTGCACCGCATCGATCGGTGCGAGCGACGTGTCGTATCTGGTGACGATATCGATGTTGAATGAGGAATCCTGCGCCCGCATTCCGTGATAGGCGAGGTTGAGATATTCATTGACCAGGGCGTTGAGGTCCGTCTTCTGCCACTCGCCGGTCTGACCGCGCGAGAGCAGGAGCATGCTCCTGACGATGCTGTCGGCCCGCTTGCCGTGTTCGTTGATCTTCTCGGAATTCTGTTTCAGGTCTTCGAGGATATCATTTATATATGACGCCTGTTCGGCGTCGGAGAGCAGCCCCGAGATCTCCTCCTTCAGCTCGCCGGTCAGCTCGACGGACAGTTGAGCGAAGTTGGTGACGAAATTGAGCGGATTCTTTATTTCATGAGCGATGCCGGCGGTCAGGGCGCCGAGCGAGGCCAGTTTCTCCTGAGTGATCAGCTTCTCCTGCGTGCTCTTGAGCTCCTCCATCGTCTGGGCGATCTCCCAGTTGGCGGTCGCCAGCTCGCGCAGCAGCTGTTCCTGTCGTTCGTGGTCCTCGCGGAGCTGCTCGACCATTTCGCGTTCCTGATCGCGGAGGCGCTTCTTTTCGAGACAGGCGTTGATCCGCGTCCTGAGCAGCGTAGTGTTGACCGGCTTCGAAAGGTAGTCCTCGGCGCCACGCTCGATGCAGCGGATGAGACTTTTTATCTCGTCGAGCGGCGACAGGACGATGACGGGGATGTCGCGAATCTCCTCGTCGGCCTTCATCCAGTCGAGGACCGCCAGCCCGTTCATCCCCTTGAGCATCAGGTCGAGCAGGACAAGGTCGAACCGCTGAGCCTGAATCTCCTTGAGCGCCTCGATTCCGCTCGTCGCGCCGGCCACCGTATGCCCGTCACGTTCGAGCTGTTTGATCAGCAGATCGAGGTTGAGCTCGTCGCCCTCGACAACCAGAATCGAACCGGTCTTTATCGACTGCCGGTCGATCTCGGTCCTGATCGATAGAGCGCTCATCGTCAGGCCGAACTCCGGCCTCGTGCCCGAGGGGGTTGCGGCCACAGGCAGGCTGACCAGCTCCCCAAGCGAGGAACGCAGCCGCTCTCCAACCAGCTGGATCCTCTTCAGGTCGCCGATGAAATGTTCGTTGTCTGGATTGATCGATGATTTGAGAAGCGCGGCCGACGACTCGATGATCTCATCGACCGGCTGACTCATCTCGAGGCTCAGCGTCCGGCAGAGTCGCTCGATGTCGAAATCCAGCCGGACCGTTCCCATCGTCGAGGAACCGAGGTGATTGTTGGTGATCGTCAGGAGCTGTCTGCCGGCCCTGTATATTCGATCGAGCCGGTCGCCGAGTTCGGTCTGCCCAGACTTCCGGGCATCGTCCCGCAACATTTCACTGTAGCCCAGTATCGCGTTGAGCTGAGGAATCAGTTGATGCCTCAACTGAGTCAGCATAGAACGATTCCTGGCTGCATTCTCTAGCATCCGCCGTAAGCTCCGGGTTCTTAAGGGGCTTTCCCCCAGGGCCAATCCGCCGATCCATTATTTCAACCGCAAAATGTCAGCAAGTATAATGATTGTGGTGGATTAACTCAATGGAATGCCGGAGCGCGGACTGGAGCGCGAATGTCCGCATGTCTGCCGGGGCGTCATCTTCTGAAGACATGGGGGCACCCGCGCTCGTGCGAGGTTATGCAGTGGTTGGGATTGCTGTCTCTTCGATCAGCCAGTCGGAGGCGGGCACGTACACCGGCGAACCTGACTGCGCGAGCAGCGCGTGAAACTTCACGATCCAGTAGCCGACGTGCCGGTCGAGGAATTTCTCGTATGCATCCAGGGCGATCCCGGCCGATTCGGTCTCGCCCTGATACTCCGCGTAAGCGATCTTGAGTGCGAGATAGGAGAGGAATCCCAGTTCCACGGAGATATGATCCGGGACTTCATATTTCGCATTGTCGGGTTTAAAGGCGAAGGCGTCGTAGAAACCTGCGATGGTCGAGATGGTCGGTCCCCGTCCCGCCAGAGCATTATCGTCGTACGAGGATTCGCAGGCCGGGATGCCCGCCGGGCCGATCACCCTGTGATACTCCATCTCGAGATCCTTCAGGTCGTATGAGGCGAGATCCTGCGCCAGTTGCCGCCGTTCGGGCGACAGTTCAGTGCAGATAATGCGCATCTCCGCCAGCGACTGTTCGGTCGGCGACTGGAAGAGCAGCGACAGGAAGCGCAGGGCGGTCGCCTTCTCGAGCCGGCTTCGAATATCTCTTTTCGTTTCGACTTTCATTTTTCATCCAGGATAAAAGGCACCCAGCCGGAGCGCATCTTGCGGGAGCCTGTGTGTTGTTTCGTGCCGTCCCAGACCGCGAATGCGATATAGCCGCGTTTGCCGGTTTCGAGCGTCCCGAGTGAGTCTCCGCCCTTGAGCGGCCGCGCGATGGTGGTCAACCAGCGGCCCGAATTCCAGACCCCATGCCCGGCGGAGGGCTGGGTTCCGGTCGGCGTCGTGTTTCCGAACCCTTCGGCCATCAGCACCTGGACGGGCCCGGAATTCGGCCTCACCAGAATCGGATTGCCCGATGCCTTTGCCGGAGCGTACCTGCGGGCGGCTTCGGCCTGCAGCTTCGGATCTTTCTTGAGAGGCTCGGCTTCGAACGGATAGTGATCGGGCGCGGCGTTCGGATAGAGCGTCGCGATGCGGTCGCCCTTGCCGGCTTTCGCCCGCTCGTCGTCGTCCTGCCAGACAGCCTTCCAGTACCAGATCCTGACGCCCTTGTTCTGCTCGCCCATCGCGGCGTCCGGGACGTCAGAGCCCTGAAGCAGCGGGAATTGAATGGCCACGGCATCCGAACTCGATCCGCTCTTCGGGATCAGGTCCTGTGTCGGATCATCCCACTCGAGGCGAAAGACCACCCAGTCCCTGTTGTGCAGCGCGCGCACCTTGAGCAGCGTCACGCCGGGATCGATCAGCTTCGGCTCGGTCACATCCTGGACCATCATTTTGGCCGGATGCTCGGGCGCGTCGTTCCAGAGGCTCGAATTCGGGTCCTCGGTCGGCAGCGCTCCTGAGATATATTTCGCCGGCACCTGCTGCGTGTCGATGATCGGGCCGCCGCAGCCGGCCATCAGGACCAGCAGCAATATCATCAGTGTCTTTTTCATCTTATTTCTCCGGAGAAATCATCCACAAAGTTCACAAAGGAACACAAAGGAGAAAAAGTTCTTCGTGCTTCTTTGTGTACTTTGTGGATGATTTCTGGATCATGTCGTGTTGCTCCGCATGATCTGATAGAGCCTGTCCTGTGCCTTGCGGACGATGACCGGCTCGTAGATCGGCACGCGGACGATCTCGCGCCGATTGTCATCCAGCGCAACGGCGTAATCTCCGACGATCTTGAAATACGGGATCGTCCGTTCCGTGCAGCCGAAGAGCGCGATCAGCCCCTTGAGCGTCTTGTCTTCCCTGGCGTTGCGATAGGTCTCCTTCGCCTTCGCCACGCCGGGGCCGAACATCTGGATCAGGAACTGATCGGGCACGTGAACCGGCGGAATGTAGTAGACGTTCGGTTCGAGCCCGAATTGCGGGTAGAGCGGCAGTGCCAGCTTGCGAACGTGGACCAGGTAGTCGATCGGATTGTCCTCTTTGACCTTTTCCGGCGGGCTGATCCATCCCTGCAGTCGGATCTTGCCGATGCAGTTGACGAAGCACTGCGGTTGCAGACCCTGCTCGATCTTCGGGAAGCAGGCGATGCACTTCTCGCTCGTGCCGGTCGAGGGATTGAAGTAGACCTTGCCGTATGGACAGGCTTTGACGCATTCCTGGTATCCGCGGCAACGGCTCTGGTCAATCACCACGATGCCGTCCTCGGGCCGCTTGTAGATCGACGAGCGTGGACAGGATTCGAGGCACGCCGGATATGTGCAGTGGTTGCAGATGCGCGGCAGGTAGTACATCCACATCTGCTGCGGTATCGAGAGCGATCCGCCGCGGTCTACCTTGCCGAGGATCTCGTCCTCGCCGACGTTCGGGTAGTTGTAGTCGATCGTCTGCCGCTCGGAGCCGAGAACCCGCAGGCCGGCCGGCGCCGCCTCGAAGACGGTCTGTCCGGTGTAGGTCGACCCGTCCCAGGTCTGCGGACCGAGCTTCTTGAGCACATTCAGATCCCAGGCGAGCGGATAGCTGCCGTACGGCTTGGTCTCGACATTGTTCCAGAGCATGAACTCCTGCCCTCGCCCGGTCGTCCAGGTCGTCTTGCAGGCCAGCGTGCAGGTCTGGCACTCGATGCATTTGTTGATGTCGAAGACCGCGCCGAACTGCCGGTTCGGACGGCTCTCGGAGTACCAGTAGCTCATCGTGCGGCCTATCTGCCAGTTGTTTACGCGTGGCATCTCAGTTCACCCTTTCTTGTCTTTGTTCTCATCCGCCGAATCGTCCTGTGCGACGGCATTCGAGATCCTGACGAACCCGCCTTCGAG
>CALBSU010000294.1 GCA_937967285.1 uncultured Acidobacteriota bacterium | reverse complement strand
CCGAGCTCCTCGAGCGCCGTGCGGAGATGCTCAGCCGGAGAGAGCGGACCCTCGAATCCGTCGTCGCGGTGCCGCGTCGGCGAGAATCTGTCCAGCCCGATCTGCTCGGTCAGGTATCCGAAACCGTGAAGACTCAGGACCTCTGCGATCTGCCGATAGCGTCGGATATGAGTCTCTCTGACTGCCGCGATGATGTTCATCAATCGATCTTGTCGACGCGCACTGCGGTCACCTTGTATTCCGGCGCCTCGGTCAATGCATCGCGGAGCGGACTTGTGACGTTGTTCAGAAAGACCTCGGCGGTATGAAAAGTCGTGAACAGTTCGCCGGGCCTGACGGCATCATTGACCTCGACCGGAATGACGGCTTCTCCGTAATGACTGCTCAGCCTGACGAATTCGCCGTCGCTGACGCTCAGCCGCTCCGCATCCATTGGAGAGATATCAAGATAATCGGTCTCGCGCAAGGTGCGGTTCCTGGTTCGCATCGTCATGGTCCCGGCATTGAACTGATGGAGCGTCCGACCGGTGATGAGCAGCAGCGGGTAACGGTCGCTGACCGTCTCGGGCGTCGGTCGATAGGGAATCGTCCGCAGGTTCGTCTTTCTGCCGTGCGGGAAGGATTCGACATGAAGAATGCGCGTCCCGGGATGCGATTCGTCCGGACAGGGCCACTGGATGCCGCGTTCCCTGAGTCGCTCGTAGCTGATGCCGCGGCCGGCCGGCCAGAGCGCTCTGACCTCGTCCCAGATCTCCCCGGCCGATCCGAAGTCGAACTGGTCCCCGTATCCCATCGCGCGCGCGACGTCACGGATGACCTCCCAGTCGGACTTCGCCTCGCCCGGCGGATCGATCACGCGCCTGACCATCTGGATTCTCCGCTCGGCGTTCATGAACGTGCCGTCCTTCTCGAACGACGAGGCGACGGGCAGGAAGACCGTCCCGTATTCGCGCGCGGTCTCGTTCATAAACAGGTCCTGGATGATGACCAGTTCGAGGTTGTCGAGCGCCTCTCGGGTTGACGAAGCGTTCGCGTTGGTCAGCAGGATGTCGTAACCGATCGTCCAGAGCGCCTTGACGCGGCCATCGCGCATGGCGTCCATCATCTCCATCATGTTGAGACCGCGCGTCGACGGCAGCGGAGACTTCCAGACCGATTCGAATGCCTGGCGGCCGGCATCGAGGCCGACATAGCCCGTCAGGTGAGCGGGCTCGCAGCCCATGTGAGCCGAGCCCTGAACGTTGTTCTGGCCGCGCATCGGATTGACACCGCCGCCGGGGATGCCGATGTTGCCGGTCAGCAGCGACAGGTTCGAAAGCGCCATCACGCCCTCGGTCCCCTGAGTGTGCTCGGTCATTCCGAGTCCGTGAATGCACATGGCCGGTTTGGCGGTCGCGTAGAGCCGCGCCGCGCGCCGGATCAGCTCCGGTTCGACGCCGCACAACGGCCCGATCTTCTCCGGCAGGAATTCCCTGATGAAAGCGAAGAACTCCTCGTGGTCGATGACTCTGTCCTCGAGGAACGACTCGTCGCAGAGCCCTTCATCGACGATGGCCGCGGCCAGCGAATTGAAGAGCGCGACGTTGGTCCCCGGCCTGAGCTGCAGGTGAACGTCCGCGATGTCGGCCAGCTCGATCCTCCGCGGATCGATCACGATCAGCCTGGCGCCCTTCAGTGCTGCCTGCCTGATCCGCGCGCCGATGACCGGGTGATTTTCCGTCGTGTTCGACCCGCAGACCATGATCGTCGAGGCGAGTTCGATGTCGTCGTAAGAGTTGGTCGCCGCTCCCGTGCCCAGCACGGCCTTCATCGCCGCGGCGGTCGGCGCATGGCAGACTCTCGCGCAGCAGTCGACGTTGTTGGTTCCCAGCACGACGCGCGCGAACTTCTGCGTCAGGTAGTTCTCCTCGTTCGTGGCCCGCGACGATCCCAGCATTCCCACGCTGTCCGGACCATGACTTTCGATCATCCGGCGCAACTCCGACGCGGTGAATTCCAGCGCCTCGTCCCAGCCGACTTCGCGCCAGGTGCCGTCCCTGCGAATCATCGGCGCGGTGACGCGATCACGGGCGTATACGAAATTGAAGGCGTACCGCCCCTTGACGCAGAGGTGTCCGCGGTTGACCGGCGCCTCGAGATACGGCCGGACGGAGATCATCCGCCCGGCCCTGACGCCGACCTCCATCTCGCACCCGGTCCCGCAGTAGGGACAGGTCGTTCTCGTCCACGCCTCAGGCTCGCCGTGACGCGCGATCATGACATCCTCGAGCGCTCCCGTCGGACACGTGTCGACGCAGGCGCCGCAACTGACGCAGGTGCTGTCGAGCAGCCCGTCCATCGAATCGGGCTCGATCCTGATCGTCGATCCGCGACCCTGCATGTGCCAGACGAACTGACCCTGGACCTCGCGACATATCCTGATGCAGCGATAACAGTCGATGCACCTGGACATATCGACGCGAATGTATGGATGCGAATCGTCGATCTTCGCCGGATCTGAAACGCCCGCGCAGGCCCCTTCCAGACCGTAATCGCGCAGATACCCGTGGAACGGTTTGCCGGGAAAGCGTTCGACCGGTTCGGCCGGATACCTGTCGGCAATCATCGCCAGCAGCGCCCGTCTTTCGCTCTCCAGCGCCGGCGTGTGCGTCTCGATCTCCATCCCGTCCTCGAGCCGCGTCGTGCAGGATGTCGCGGGGCTGTTCCGGCCGGCGATCTCGACCAGGCACATCCGGCAATCGCCGCACGGCTCGAGCCGATCGTCGTGGCAGAGCGTCGGAACCTCTATCCCGGCGTCCTTCAGCGCTTCGAGGATGGTGAATGATCCATCGAACGAATATTCCTGCTTGTTGATCCTGACTCTGGCCATGACCGTCCTCCATCCAGCCAAAACAAATTACGGCAAACAGTCCTGTTTGCCGTATCAAAGTATGTTTATCAGCGATCGACGAAGGCGCCGCGATCCACACCTGCTGGAAGTTGAATCGGCTGCTGAACCGTGACGCCTCCGCCTCCCGTCAGTGAAGGAGATGAAAGAGAGTGGCGACAATCCTTACCAGTTTTCAAATACTCCCGTAACCTTGTCGAACCTGATGCGGAAAACGATGCTCTGATACGAAGTCTTGGCCATCCTCGATTCGACGGGCGTCAGATGCGGCAGTCGCTGGAAAAGTTTGACCAGCGCCTGTTCCTTCATCTGCTCGTCGGTCACCTCCTCGAATTCTCCCCAGGCGATGACGCTCCGCCAGTGATAGGCGTCCCTGATCTCGTCGATCTGCAGGCAGACTCTCGGACTCCGACGCATGGCATCGATCTTCAAGCCCGGAAGGGAATGCACCCATGCCACGCCGTCCTCGTAAACGTAATTGATGGGCAGAACGTAAGGAGCGCCATCCACGTTGCAACCGAGCCGGCCGAGCACCTCATTGCCGAGCATCTCGCGGGCCTCCCTCTCTCCCATCTGCTTGATCATTGTTCCGCCTCCGCTATCCCTGATGATTATTCTCCGCCGGCCGCGCTGGCCGTAACCTTGCTTCTGACTATCTCGACCGAGCACGGAGCGTGCGTCGCGACGGCGTGCGAGACGGAGCCGAGCAGCAGCCTCTGCCATCCCTTGTATCCGTGCGAGCCGAGGATGATCAGGTCCGCGCCCCACTCCTCAGCCGCGCCGATGATGACGTCCGCTGGCTGGCCTTCCCTGATCTCAGAGCTCACTTTGACCTTCGCCAGATCGCTCGCTTCGATCCTTGCGGTCGCCGCGCTGATCGCGCCTTTCGCCTTCTCCTGAGCCGACGCTTCGAGCTCCTGGTAATAGCTGTCGGGCAGCGCCCAGGTGTCTGTCGTCGGCAGGAAGAGCGGCTCCATCGCCGTGATCACCCTGACCTCGGTATCCTTCGGCCACGGTCGCCGGGCGACCGAATCCACGGCGGTCAGACTGTAATCGGATCCGTCAACTGCCAGCAGCACTTTCATAATCAGGCCTCCTTTACGTATGGTTTGAGCGGTCGCGTGATCAGCACAGGGCAAGGAGCCTGACGCAGAACGCGGTCCGCGTTCGACCCGAACAGCGCCCGCATCGCGAATCCTGCTCCGTGAACGCCCATGCAGACAAGGTCGATTTTTTCTTCCTCAGCGTAAGTCAGTATCTCACGATACGGCTGACCGGAGCGAATGACCTGTCTGACCTTGCACCACAGGTAGACCTCTTCGGGAATCGATTCCTGCAGTCGCTTTGACGCCTGCTCGAAAGCATCCGTCTCTCCCATCGACATGCCCTGTCCGACCGGCGCGGGAGCGTACGGCAGCACGTGCATCAGATGGACTTCCGCCTGATATTCCTGAGCCAGCAGCAGACCGTATGAAAGCGCCAGCTCGGAATCGATCGAAAAGTCGTGCGCAACCAGGATCTTCTTGAGGTCGATCTCTCCCGTCGTCTTGCCCACCCATTCGTGTTCGTGAGGATGCGTCACCAGGACAGGACACGGCGCGGTTCGACAGACCGCCTCCGCCGTCGAGCCCAGAAGCGCGGCGGCTATCGGCCTCCGCCTCGATCGCATCACGATCAGATCCACATGCTGCATCGCCGCGGTTTGCGGAATGCAGGTGTCGGGCGTGCCCTCGAATATCGATATCTCATAATCAAGGGAAGAAGGCCCGCCGAAGACAAGATGAGAACTTACCCCGTCCTCGATCGTTTTCCTGATCTGTTCCCGTCCCGATTCCGTGTTGAACGACGGAGACTCAATACAATGACTCATCACCAGTTTCGCATCATAGGCCCTGGCCAGCGCGATCGCGTATCTCAGCGCCTCATCCGATTCCGGTGACAGATCTGTCGGACACAGAATGCGTCGTAAATTAATCATATCGACCTCCGGAAAATTTCTTCAGCAATGCCCGTGCCGCCCGCAAAACACTGGATTTTCTCGTATTGCGGGCGCGAATTGAGGAAATTGCCTCTTTCGAACGCGGAAAAATTCGCAACCTGTCGGCCGTTTGAGAAGGTTTTTCACAAACGCCGGGGCCTTTCAATGGGCTCGCGCGCGGCCGAACTCTCATCCGGTTTGGACTGATGGATAAGGTCGCAGGAAAGATCACGGGCGCCGGACACCGGTCGAATCGCCAAGTGGTATGAGGATTGCATTTTGTAATAGCGCTATTGTGCGAGATCCGGGGGTGAGTCATGACCGAGAAATCTGTTGCGGCCGATCAGGAGAGGCGGAAGGTATTGATTGTCGATGATGAAGAGTCGTTCAGGCTGGTGTTGAGAGAGGTTCTCGAGGAGATCGGTTATCGGCCGATCGAGGCCGAGACTGCAGCGGAGGGGCTGCGTCTGTTCAGGGCTGAACATCCGCAATCTGTGCTGCTCGACATCCATTTACCCGACAGGTCCGGTTTCGAGGTGCTGCGCGAGATCAAAGCCGATTCGCCGCAAACCAATGTCATCGTCACCACCGGCGATGCGATCAATGAAAATGAACTGCTCGCCATCAGGCTCGGGGCCGATGATTTCATCGGCAAGCCGATTCACCCGCTCGAGCTTCATTACCTGCTCGACAAGGCATCGTCGGCCGGACGGAAAGCCCCTGAATCGAAACAACCCAGACTGCTTCTGGTCAGCGAATCTCCCGGCGCCAGTTCCGAGTTCAGGCGTTCGATCAGGGACGGATCGGCCGATACGACCACTGTCTTCGATCTTGGAAATCTGCCCGACGCCCTGGCTTCGCCTCACGACATCGCCATCGTTCAGGTCTCGACACCCAGTATTCAGCGTGTTCTAGAACAGATCCGGAGAAGCATCACCCATATCGATATCCCGATTCTGGTCGACAGGACGCTGCTCAATTTCACGGGAGAACTGGCCGGTATCATGCCGAAATTCCGAGCCATGCCCTGCACGCCGGCTGAACTGATCGCTCTCACTCAGCGCAGAATCGCCACACATATCGAAAAGAGCAGACCGAAACCTCTTCTGTGACCTAACTGCTCTGACCCTGTCAACTTCAGATGAAAAGGTCGTGTTTTCTCAGTAATTCTCGGTTTACGGTTTGTGGGACATTATATTTGCCATTTTCCATTTATCATTTTTCATTTGTCACTTTGAAGAGAGCGTACGGAGCGCTCATCAATGGAAAATGAGAAATGAACAATAAAAAATGGCAAATAAACA
>CALBSU010000293.1 GCA_937967285.1 uncultured Acidobacteriota bacterium | reverse complement strand
GAGGCGACCGGCGGGCCGAGCGGTGCGTAATATCCCGACTTCACGTTGATCTGCACCTTCTCGCCGGAGCGCCTTACGCGGACTCGAATCTCTCGCCAGCGGCCGTCGCGCAGTTCGTTGGTCGAGGCGTACCCCAGAGAGTACTGCTGCCGCAGTTCAGTGGCCGCCCGCGTGGTCGCCTCCTCCAGAGCCTCAGCCGTGCTGACAGCGAACGCCCGCCCGCCGGTCAGGCCGGCCAGTTCCTCGAGAACCCGCTGCCCTCTCAGTTCCTCGCGCCAGGCCAGTTTGTCGGCGGAGCTGGAATCGCGCAGTCCCACGCAGTAGAGCTGAATGTCGGCCTCCTTCAGTCGCGACCTGATCTGATCCAGCGTGTATCTGGATGAATTGTCCTTGCCGTCGGAGATGACCAGAATGGCGCGTTTGCGGTGCCGGCTCTGGAGCAGTTTTTCGATGCCGAGGTAGATCGCATCGTAAAGGGCCGTTTCTCCGCGCGATCCGATCGAACCGATCCGGTTGAGCAGGTCGTTTCCGGTGCTGAATTCCGTCAGCACGCTGGCCTGCCGGTTGAATCCGATCAGTGTGAAATCATCGCCCGGATGGCTGGTTTCGATGAAGGCGCGGAGCGCCTCCCGCGCCTGTTCGGTGCGTCTGCGCATGCTGCCGGAGATGTCGTAGATGATACCGATACTGAGCGGAGCGTCGTCGACCCGATAGTATTCGATCCGCTGCCTGACCTTATCCTCGAAGACCTCGAACTCCTCGGGTTTGATATCGGTCACGGCCCGTCCCTTTGAGTCGGTCACCGTGACGGTCAGATTGACGAGTTCCGTCTGTTCGCGAATGACGGTCTGCGCGCCGGCTCCTCCGCCGAGCAGCGCCACCAGGATGATCGCAGATAAAAAGAGTGTTTCAATCCGGTCTTTTTTCATCATGTGCCTTGATCCCCATCCCGATCAGAAGTTCTCTGGTCGGGCAGTCGTTCTCAGGGAGCAGCAACTGTGCTATGTCCGTCTCATCGTCGATATCGAGCCCTATTCGCGGAAGTTCGAGCAGTTTCCATTCGACGCCCGCCGTTTCAGCCTCCGCGATGTGCCTGGCCAGGCTGCCGGGGCCGAAATGCGACGGGAAAAGACAGGGCGGCCGGCGCAGAATGGCGTTGGTTCCCGTCCCGTCCCTCGAAGGCACCAGAACCACCGATCTCTCTCCGGCGTCCCGGTCCAGTATCTCGTCGATATCCGCGCCCGTGATCAGGGGCAGGTCGATCGGCAGCCGCAGTACCGCTTCGACTCCCGATCTTTCCAGTTCGCTCGATCCGTAATCGACCGAATCGCTTTCGGATATCTGGCGCGATTCGGCGATGATCGAAAATCCGTATCGTCGTCCCAGTTCGATGGCGGGCGGGTAGAGCGTCACGATCGCCACGCCGTCAGCACGCTTCGCGGCGGCAGCTGCCGCGAATGTCGTTTCGAGCATCTTCTCCGCCAGCAGCGTCCGTTCTTCCTGACTCATCAAGCCCGACAGTCGCTGCTTGGCGCGAGTAAGATCCTTGACTGGAATCAGAATATAACGCATCAGCCGATCGCCGTCAGAGTCGTCCCGGCCAGTTCGGTCCGTTTTCCGGCATCGCTCATGACCGTGTCCGTGACGACCGTCTTGATACCCAGTCTTTCGATCTCGCCGGCCATCGCTTCGTCCCGCCGGTCGAGGATAAAGACATCGACGATATCCTCATACATCCCGGCTACGCCCCGCGCCGAGACCTCGTATCCAAGGTCCGCCATCATCCGGTCGGAGGGGCCCTTGAGCGATGCTCCGCCGACGATCGGACTGACTGCGGCGACCTTCGCCTTCGTCTCTCTGATCAGATCGCGCATTCCCGGCACCGCAAGTATCGGCCCGATCGAAATCAGCGGATTGCTCGGACAGATGATCACCCCGTCGGCTTCTAGTATCGCCTCGGCGACACCCGGGGCCGGCGAAGCCGAGCCGATATTCTCAAACCTGATCCCGAGCACCTTCGGCTCGGCCCTCCGCCGCACCAGATACTCCTGAAAGTGCAGCTCGCCCTCGTCGCTGACGATCGTCGTCGGCGTGTGCGTATCGGTCATCGGAATTATCCGCGACTCGACGCCGAGCGAACGTCTGATCCGGTCGGCCGTTTCACTCAGAGTCAGGCCCTCGCGCATCATCGCCGTCCGGTGGATATGCGTCGCCAGATCCCGATCGCCCAGGTTGAACCATCTCTCGCCGCCGGTATACCCGACAAGTCCGTCAATGCAATTGAACGTGTCGCCCTCGATCCCCCAGCCGGTCGCCGGATTGACGATCCCCGCCAGGGTGTAGGTCACGATGTCCAGATCCGGTGCGATGTAGAGACCGAACATCGTTACGTCATCGCCCGTGTTGACGATGATCGTCAGATCCCCGGCTGGTATGACGCGGCGCAGGCCGTCGATCAGCTTCGATGCTCCGACCCCGCCGGCCAGTGCTGTGATCATCCCGTCGCCACCGCCCCTTCCATGACGAATCGCGGCTCCTTGAGCTCCGCGATCAGCCCCTCTTCATACGCCAGTCTGAAATAGAGCTTCATGCCCTCGATGTTCGCGCTGTCCAGATCGTAGTTGACGTTCTCGCTCAGATAGCCGAGCAGATCGTCGGCATCCATCTCAAGATCCACAGCGTATTGACGTGCGAGATCCACAGTCACGCTCGCCCCCTCACGCGCCGCGGCAAGAAAATCGGCGCACAGGCCATCGACAGCCGCTTCTTCACGTACCGCCCAGACCGCGAATACGAAGGGCAATCCGGTCAACTCTCTCCACTCTTCGGCCAGGTCATAGACCGTGATCCCCAGCTCATCTGCCGCCGCGGAGACCTTGATCGCCGGATCCCCGATCACCAGCGCCGCATCGCAGCCCTCGAACATGTTCCCGGCCGATGCCTGTGGCGTTCTTTCGACGAACTCCGGGGCGCCCCCGAACCTCCGCCTGAAGAGGATCCTGACCAGCGCCTGCGACGTCCTTGATGAAGTGTCCAGCGCAACCTTCCGGGCCTCGCTTAGCGGAACCTTCGACGCCAGAATCACGCTCCTCACCCGCCGCCGCGAGGCCACTGCCACCTCCGGGATGATCCTCAAATCCGGTATCCGCTGATATTCGATTACCGGGATCAGCGCGATCTCGCACTCTCCGCGCGCCAGCAGTTCAGCGCACTTCGACGGCGCCGCATCGCCGATGAACCGGTACTTCTCGCTCAGCGAACCGCGGTCGAAACTGTAGACCAGCGGCGCCGAATTCAGATATGTCGATGCCGCTATCCTGATTTTGTCACCAGATCGCATTGATCCCATTGGATTTGTGCCGATCCTCCCTCAAACCGTGGAGGCGATCGGCATCCTTTCCCCTAAATCCTTGTACGGACACATCTTATCACATATCCACCGTTTCGCCGCCGGCCTCCGAACCTCTTTTTCGACCGGAATCCGGGGGAAAATTTTTGTAGACACTAAGAAAAACTGTGCTAAACTGCTTTCGTTCCTTCCTCAAGTGGATTATTTGCATAGGATTTATTAAATAAAAAACCGAAGCGAAAGGACTGGTTATTTACATGAAGTTATCTTCTCATGCCCTACGTGCGCTCCAGGAACTCGATGACACCGGGCGCGAAGCCGTCGAGCAGATTGTGCGGGCTCACATTCGTGCCTGCCGGCTCAACGGTTTCCAGCCCGAGAATCTTGAACGGGTCTATCAGGAGGCCATTGAAATCATCAGACTCGAAGGTCCGCCGAACAAGGATCCCATGGCCTCGACCAACAAATACGAGCCGACCCGACGTTACGAACAGTATCGCAGCCCGAGAGCGCTTTAATTTTTGAACCCCTTGAAGGGTTTCGTTCCTGAAAAGAGCCACCTGATCCCTCACTCACCTGAGAGATCAATGTGGCTCTTTCTTGTTGGGAAATCATTGCAGGAACGACAATAAATTGTTGCAATTCCATAACATTTGCGG
>CALBSU010000292.1 GCA_937967285.1 uncultured Acidobacteriota bacterium | reverse complement strand
CTTTCACCCGATCAGATCAGTCCGGCTTATCCCGGCGCACCAAAGACCGCAAAGGGCGCAAAGGTTTTTGTGGATATTAATATCCGGGTCCCATCCGATGGGCATTAACCCGGGCGCTGATCTCCAATTAAACCTTTGCTGCCTTTGCGGTCTTTGCGATTAACCTTCTTTGCTCCCTTTGCGTCCTCTGCGGTAAGAAAGTAATCAGATTTCGAGGACGACTGGGATGATCATGGGGCGACGACCGGTCTCCTTCTGAATATACCTCTTGAGGTCGAGCCGGATCTTCTCTTTGATGACGGCCCAGTCGACGCGTTCTTCGTGGCTGGCGGACGAGATCGTCTGGCCGACGAGGACGCGGGCCTTCTGCAGGAATTCGCCGCCGTCATCGCTCAGGGCGAGACCGCGCTGAATGACTTCGGGTACGGACTCCATTTCGCCGGATATTTTATTTATGGCGACGATCGGCAGGACGATTCCGTCATAGGCGAGGTGTTTACGATCGCGGAGGACGAGGTCGTCGATGCGGCCGTAGCCCGAGTCATCGATGAGGGTTCGTCCGACGGTCACTTTATGAGAGATCTCGGCCGAGTTCTCGTCGAGTTCGATGACATCGCCGCTCTCAGCAAGGACGATGCGATTGCGGGGCATGCCCCAGGAGACGCCGGCCTCGGCGTGGCGGTAGAGCTGGCGGGTTTCGCCGTGGATCGGGATCAGGAATTTGGGACGGACGGCCTCGAACATGATCCGCAGATCATCCTGGCGGCCGTGTCCCGAGACGTGGATCCTGGCGATGCTCGAGTCGATGACGTGAGCCCCTTTCTTGAAGAGGTGGTTCATCATTCTCGAGATCGACTTTTCATTGCCGGGGATCTGGCGGGCGGAGATGACCACGGTGTCTCCGGGTAATACGCTGGCATCCTTGTGTGAATCGACGGACATTCGCGCGAGGGCCGCCATCGGTTCGCCCTGGCTGCCGGTGACGACCAGGCAGACCTCAGAGGGCGCCATCTTCTTGGCCTGCGAGGGGCTGACAAGCTGGCCGTCATCGATATCGAGATAGCCGTATCGCTGGGCGACATCGACATTTTTGAGCATGCTGCGGCCGAGCAGCGCGATCGACCGGCCGTATTCTGCGGCCATATCGAAGACGATCTGAAGGCGATGGATGGACGTCGCGAAGCAGGAGACGATGACCCTGCCCTCAGCCTTGTCGAAGATCTTCTCGAAGCCCGGGATGACGGACTTTTCAGAACCGGTTCGGCCCTCCCGTTCGACGTTGGTCGAATCGGAGAGGAGCGCCAGAACGCCGTTGTCGCCGAGCTGGTTGAGCCGCTTGAGATCGATCGGATCTCCCATGACCGGCGTCTCATCGACCTTGAAGTCGCCCGTATGGACGATCAGGCCGACCGGAGTGTTGATGGCCAGAGCGACGCAGTCGACCAGAGAGTGCGAGACGCGGACGAACTCGATCTCGAACGGGCCGAGCGTGAACTTCTGCGCCGGGTGGATGGTATGGGTCTTGACCTTTTCGAGCAGGCCGAACTCCTGCAGCTTGCTCTCGACCAGGCCGAAAGTGAACTCCGTGGCATAGATCGGCGGATTGGCGATCTGAAGCACGAACGGCAGCGCGCCGATATGGTCCTCGTGGGCATGCGTCAGGACGATGCCGATCAGTTCATCGCTGTGCTCCTCGATAAAGGTCAGATCGGGGATCGCGATATCCACTCCGAGCAGGTCTTCGTCGGGAAACATCAGCCCGGTATCAACCAGGATCATCTGATCTCCGTATCTGAAGACTGTCATGTTCATCCCGAACTGGCCGAGCCCGCCGAGAGGTGTGATCTGCAGTTTGCTGGTCGTCATTTAAAGTCTCGTATATTTGATTTATTCCGTACCGGTGATTAACCGATCATAATCTGCAAGTATAACCAAACCGGACTGTTGTGACGAGCGAGAGGAGCGGAGAGGCTCAACTTTTTTCTCTTCCGCGCGCCAGAGCGTCGGCGAGAGCCGCGATTTCAGCGATTGAAAGCGTCTCTGCGCGGCGCTGCGGATCGATGCCTGCCGTCTCGAGCGCGAGCATTGCCATCTCCGCGCCGGACAGTCCGAGGCGTGTCCGAGAGGCCCGCAGGTTATTGAGCACCGTTTTTCTGCGCTGCCCGAAGATCGAGCTGGCGACCTCGAGCAGGAACTTATCGTCACCGACCGCGGCCGACGGTCGATCGAGGACGCTCAGCCTGATGACGCTCGAATGGACTTTCGGGGCCGGGCGGAATGCGCCGGGCGGAACATCGAAGAGCCGTTCGGCGCGGCAGTAGAGTCCGGCGAGCACGGTCAGGTACCCGTATTCCTTTCCGCCGGGCGGGGCGGTCAGCCGGTCGACCACCTCGCGCTGGAGCATGAGCGTCATCTCGGTGATGCAGCTCCGCTGGGCGATCAGCCGCTGGAGGATCGGCGTCGAGATGTAGTACGGCAGATTGGCGACCACGCGGGCGCTCGATCCGGGCCCGACCAGACCGCAGATATCGACCTCCATCGCATCGGCCTGGATGAGGCTGAAATTTTCGTTCGAGGCGAATCGCTGATTTAGCGCCGGGACAAGATCGGAATCGAGTTCGATGGCGATGACGCGAGCGCCGCTCTCGACAAGTCCAGCGGTGAGCGCCCCGTGCCCGGGACCGATCTCGACGATCGTCTCGCCCGCTGCCGGCGCGACAGCCTTGAGAATCCGGTCCGGATAATGCGATCCGCTCAGAAAATTCTGTCCCAGATGGCGCTTGGCTCTCATTTCGGATAGCCCGTGAACTCCCAGTCGAGGCCGTGACGAACCAGTTCGACGCGATCCAGTTGCAGAGCTTCGCCCAGACTGGCGAATCCCTCTCCGGCGATCGACGGCAGGGAGTCCTTCCCTCCGATAATCCGCGGGGCGATGAAGAAGGTCGCCTTGTCGACCAGTCGCCGGGTGACGAACGAACCTGCGACGCTCGCCCCGCCCTCGACGATCAGGCTGGTCAGACGGCGGCGGCTCACTTCGCGCAGAACGGCCGTCAGATCGACTCCGGCATCGTCTTCCGGCGTCACGATTACATCGACGCCTGCATCCTGCAATCTGCTCACGGCCGCCGTGTCGGCAACGCCTGATGTGAAGACCAGCAGCGGATGCCGGTCAGCCGTCCGGACAAGGTTCGATTCGATCGGGATCCGGAGCCTTGAATCGAGGACGAGCCGCGCCAGCGGACGCCGTCGCGGCTCGCCGGTCCTGTCTGTCAGCAACGGATCGTCAGCGAGGACGGTCCCGACGCCGACCATGATCGCATCATAGGCGTAACGCAGCCGTTGAGATGCGCCGCGGGCCTCCTCGCCGGTGATCCATCTCGAATCCCCGGTGCGGGTGGCGATCCGCCCGTCCAGCGAGCACGCGGTCTTGAGATGAACGAACGGCAGCCCCGTGGTCACGAACTTGACATAGATCTCGTTGAGCCGCCGCGCTGCATCTTCTCCGACGCCGACCGTGACCTCGATGCCGGCCGCGCGCAACTGCTCGAACCCGCGCCCGTCCACACGCGGATTCGGATCGACCATCGAGGCCACAACGCGACCGACTCCGGCGCGGATCAGAGCCTCGACGCACGGCGGAGTCCGCTTTCCCTCGCCCTGATGCGAACAGGGTTCGAGGTTGACGTAAACGGTCGCCCCGCGCGCCCTCTCACCGGCCTCTTCTAAAGCCCAGACCTCTGCGTGCTTCAGTTCTTCGTAACGGTGATAACCGCGCCCGACAACCTCGCCGCCGCTGACTACGACCGATCCGACCAGCGGATTCGGACTGACCTGCGCGGCGCCCCGCGCAGCCAGTTCGAGCGCCTGCGCGATGTATTCATTGTCGGTCATGGATAATGATATTGCCGGGATTATGAAATAGTTTCCAGTTGCCGGTTTCCAGTTTCCAGTCTTATCGGATCCGACCTGTGTTTTTCAAAGCGGGATTCGCTGAAAAAGACTGGAAACT
>CALBSU010000291.1 GCA_937967285.1 uncultured Acidobacteriota bacterium | reverse complement strand
GTCGGCAAGGTCGCTCGGGTTTAATACGGTCTCGCGCAAGGTATACGATCTATTGATCAGTCCTCTCGAAGGATCGTTTACCGGAAAAAAGAAGCTCTGCGTTATTCCCGATGATATTTTGTGGGATGCGCCATTTCAAACGCTGATTCGTCGTAACGGAAGATACCTGATAGAGGACTACGCCATATCGTATGCTCCTTCCCTCAGCGTGTATCTGCAGATGCGCGCGAAAGAAAACCATGCATCGAGTGGCGATTCGAACTCGCTGCTTGCATTCGGGAATCCTCTGGTAGGAGAGGAGGCTGCACAAAATTTACGCGATCAGCAGCGAGGAGGAAGTTTTGAACCTTTGCCGCACGCGGAGGTCGAAGTGCGAACCGTACTGCCGATGTTCCGCGATAAAAGCAGCCGGGCTTTGATCAGGGAAGAGGCCGAGGAGCGTAAATTCAAATCGCTGGCAGGCGGGTATCGGACGCTTCACCTGGCCACACATGGAGTTCTGGACAATCAGAATCCTCTCTATTCCTACCTTCTGCTCTCCAGAAAAGACGACGATCCTGAAGAAGACGGCATTCTCGAGGCGAGGGAGATACTCGAGATGGAGCTCAACGCCGATCTGGCGGTACTGTCGGCGTGTGAGACGGCTCGCGGGCGGATCGGTTCGGGCGAGGGGATGGTGGGGATGGCGTGGGCCTTCTTCGTGGCCGGATGCCGTTCGACTATCGTCAGCCAGTGGAGGGTCGATTCGGAAGGAACGGCGAAGTTCATGATCGATTTTTACAGAAGTCTGGAAAGAACGCGACGCACCGGAGGCATGTCAAAGTCGGAAGCGCTGAGGGCGGCGGCGCTCGGGATGGTGAGCAACCCGCGATATCGGCATCCATACTACTGGGCAGGATTCATCCTGATCGGACTGGACAATTGAATCGAATATCGGCTGATTTGTGACCGATCAAGTGGAAAGGGCTGACCTTGCGACTTGAGGGCGATGACATCGGACGTGAAGGAGCAGATCGAGGAAGCGAACCTCGCGAATCCGAGATCGAGCGCATCGTCACGACTGTTGTCGATCCGGTGGTCAGAAAGATCCTCTACAAGCGGATGAACTTCGTGCTCGGTGATTTCATGCAGGCTTCGCTGCGTCCCGATGCGGAGGATCTCTACCAGTCGATCATGTTGAAGGTGGCGGTATTTCTTAAACGGATGGACTCCGCTCATCCGCATCCCGGCCAGATAGAATTGAAGGGGTATGTAGCGGCGATCGCTCACAACGTCTGCAACGACCACTTGCGAGAGAAGTATCCGGAGCGGAACCGGCTGCGGGACCGGATCAGGGAATTCCTGAAGCGGCACAGGGATTTCGACAGGTGGGCCGGGGCGAACGGCGCCGTTTGCGGATTCAGCTCCGACAGAGGAAACGAAGAAAGTCCGCTGGTGTACGATCTGCTCAGCCGGCTCGCCTCGGAATCGTTCAGCCTCGGCGGCCGCGGCTTGGGAGAGCTGGCCGCTCTCGAACTTCCTGAACTTCTCGCCGAACTCTTCCGATTTGTCCGCGGTCCGATCGGGTCGGACCATCTGACGCATATCATAGCCGTGATTCACGGGATCAAGGACCGTCCGAGCCAGTCGATTGAAGAACTCGGCGAGATCAACCCACTGCCGTCAAACCGGTCGAATGACGGATACGACCGGGTCGCGACGCGGCAGATCCTCAGGAAAATCTGGCAGGCGCTCTCGGGATTGCCGCTCAATCAGCGGCGGACCTACCTTTACACCCAGGCCGATTACGATGGGCAGAGTCTGCT
>CALBSU010000289.1 GCA_937967285.1 uncultured Acidobacteriota bacterium | reverse complement strand
TCGTGAAATCGTCGAGCATCCAGACGATGTTGCAGACGGTGAAGCCCTGTTCGTCGGGCAAAGCGCCGGTGTCGCAATGGAGCGGCTGAACCCAGGTCGAGCGCGGCCGCGCCGATCGCGCGTTGAGACTGCTCAGCTTGAACTCGGGTCCCAGCACGGCCTCAACGCATTCGAGCAGTTTCGGCTCGGCGATCGCCTGCTCGAACAACTCGCCGCAATTGACAAGGTTTGCAAGCCGGTCGGTCTCGGGTTCCTGTTTGAATTCGCCTCCGGCATTTTCACCCTGATCGCGATAGAGTTCGAAGATCCTCTCGCGCAGGGCTTCGACCCTCTCGCGGCTGATGAAATCCTCCAGAACGAGGAAGCCTTCGACTTCGAGTTGACGGCGTTCTGTATCGCTGATGATCATCGAATCACACCCCGATATCTGATAATGAAGATGACAAGTTTTTCATCGATGTGCATGGAGACATCTCACGGAAATGCACGAAGAATGGTACAGGATCATCAGTCATGTCACAATTGACGGCAAGACATCACCGGATCGGTGAAATTCGAATTCTATTGGAGAGCAAATCATGATGAAGCAAACGTCACGGGTCCTGTCCGCGACGCTGATCATTCTTTTCATCTCGGTCGAGTTTGTCACGGAGCGGCCGGGCGCAGTCGTTCAGCAGCGTCCGAACATCATCTTCATTTATGCCGACGACCTCGGCTACGGCGACATCGGCGTCAACGGCTCGAAGGCGATCAGAACTCCGAACCTCGACCGGATGGCCGCGGAAGGGTTGCGGCTGACCGATTTCTATTCCGTTTCTCCGGTCTGCACTCCGTCGCGGGCGGCTCTGATGACCGGTCGTTACGCGGCGCGGATGGGGATCGACCAGATGCACCTCTCGAATGTGCTGACGTTTCAGGACAAGACGGGGCTGCCGGTCGAAGAGACGACCGTGGCGACGGCGCTCAAGGCGCGCGGTTATGCTACGGCCTGCATCGGAAAATGGCATCTCGGGCATCTGGCTCCGCACCGTCCGATCGATCACGGATTCGATTACTATTACGGCATCCCTTACAGCAACGACATGCGCCCCTCGATTCTGATGCGGAACGGCGAGGTCATCGAGGAGCCGGTCAGGCAGGAGACTCTGACCCGGAGGTATGCCGAGGAAGCGGTCAGCTTCATCGAGAGGTCGAAAGGCGAGCCCTTCTTCCTGTACCTGCCGCACAACATGCCGCATATCCCGCTCTTCGCATCCGAACGGTTCAAGGGGCGGTCGGCCGCGGGCGAATACGGCGATGCGGTCGAGGAGGTCGACTGGAGCGTCGGTGAGATACTGCGCGCTCTGAAGCGGCTCGGGCTCGACCGCCGGACGCTGGTCATCTTCTCGAGCGATAACGGGCCGTGGTACCAGGGCAGCCCCGGAGCTCTGCGCGGGCGCAAGGGATGGACCAACGACGGCGGAGTCCGCGTTCCGTTCATCGCGCGCTGGCCGGGAAGGATCAGGGCCGGATCCGTCTCGTCCGAACCTCTGGCCACAATCGACTTCTTCCCGACGGCGCTGGCGGCCGCCGGTCAGACTGAACCGGCATCCGCCTCGCGACTTCCGCTCGACGGCCGGAACGCACTGGACTTTCTGCTCGGCCGCGCCCGCAGTTCGCCCGATAATCTCTATCTCCTCTTCGACAGGGAGTTTCTCCAGACGGCGCGCAGCGGCAAGTGGAAGATTCAGGTCGCGAGATGGAACATCCCGCGCTACACCGCCGCGTCAGGTCAGCAGAAGAACATCACGCTCCGTGAGCCTGAACTCTACGATATGTCGATCGATCCCGGAGAGAGCTACAACCTCGCCTCACGGTTTCCGGATGTGGTCAGAAAACTGAGGACCGAGATCGCCGCCAGGCTGGCGACCTTTCCGGAAGAGATCCGCCGGGCCAATGCCGATCTGCTGACTCCGCCGGGCGCCGAACCGGCGAAATAGGCCGCCGGGGAAAGTTGGACCGGATCAGCCGGTATGGTTTAGGATCTAAAATGTAAGCATTCAAAGTTCTGGAGACAATGCGATGACCAAAAGATCACTGGCCTGTTCGCTGTCGCTGATTCTGCTGATCCTGACATTTGCCTGTCAGACGCAGAAGCCGGCCGGCTCCTCGATAAACGATGTCGACGATGCAGCGCTGAGTAACGCCGATGCGCGGCCCGGAGAGTGGCTGAATCACGGTCGGGATTATGCCGAACAGCGGTTCAGCCCGCTCGAGAGCATTAATAAGGATACGGTCGGGAATCTCGGTCTCGCGTGGTCGTTCGACACGCAGACGGACAGAGGGCTCGAGGCGACTCCGATCGTGGTCGACGGCGTGATGTATCTGACCGGCAGCTGGAGCAGGGTCTATGCGCTGGACGCCGTGACGGGCAGTCTCAAATGGAGCTGGGATCCGAAAGTCCCGCAGAGCTACGGTTCAAAGGCATGCTGCGATGTGGTCAATCGCGGAGTCGCCGTCTACAAAGGCAAAGTCTATGTCGGCGTGCTTGACGGCAGGCTGGCGGCGCTCGACGCCTCAACCGGCAAGGTCGC
>CALBSU010000288.1 GCA_937967285.1 uncultured Acidobacteriota bacterium | reverse complement strand
ATGAACATGCGCCTCCGCGGCGATCTCAGCGCCAGGTCGTTCCCCGCCGTCGATTCATCATCTTCCGGGCCTGCCGACCAGTGTCTCGTAATATTCTTCATCATCAATTCCCTTTTATGGATCTCTCCTCATACCCACCATCAGGCTTGCCCACTCCTCAAATTCTATCCAATCTGCCCCGTTTGCCATACCAATTTAATTTTCCGCTCAGCCAATAATCTCTGATTTTTCTGCAACCGGCACCTTCCCCATCCGCGTAATTATCACTGTCCGCCAAATGCGAACTCTTCGCCTGTCGCCCGCCGGATCCGGAATATGTCCGACCGGTCAGCCAAATCAGTGCGCATGGCCGGAAATCCTTGTTTTTATTGGATTATTCGCCTTTTTTGCCTTGACTTGAGCACGTGAAATAAATAAATTAGTCAAGTTAGTTGTCATTGCGACATTAAACCTGCCGGGTTACCGGGTAAGAGCAACAGAAGGAGCGAGAGACAGATGAGATTTTATCGACCAGTGTTAATAGTGACAGCGCTGATTATGGTTTTCGGGGCCATCAATCTGACGACGGGGAGCGCTGAGAGTGGAAGCGGAGCTGCGGTAACCTTCAGCAAGGACGTAGCGCCGATATTCAACAAGCATTGCGCGGAATGCCATCGACCGGGCGAGGCGGCGCCGTTTTCGACGTTGAGTTACAAGGAAGTGCGTCCGTGGGCGAAGTCGATTCGCGAGAAGGTGGCGAACCGGACGATGCCTCCCTGGCATGCCGATCCGCATTACGGGAAGTTCGAGAACGACCGTCGTCTGACGGATGCCGAGATCGCGACGGTGGTGAAGTGGGTCGACGGCGGAGCGGTCGAGGGCAATCCGAAGGACATGCCTGCGGCGCCGACGTTCACCGAGGGATGGGAGATCGGACAGCCGGATATGGTGGTCCAGATTCCTGAAGAGTACTCCTACAAGGGCGGAGACGACGAGTACCAGTATTTCGACGTGCCGACCAATTTCACAGAGGACAGGTACGTGGTCAGGGCCGAGGCGCGCCCCGGCAACCGCAAGATCGTGCATCACATCATCGCCTTCATCGTGCCCCCCGGGACGCCGAACATGGGCAAGATGACGACCGAGCAGCGGAACAAGGCAATGGAGGCGGCTCTCAAGAACTCGCCTTTCTATCGTGACGGATTCCTGATGCGGATCAAGATGGATCAGCCGGTTGTCGACGACGGATGCGCTCAGAACGGACGCGGAGGCGGAAACGACAATTTGCTGGTCGGATTCGCGCCGGGCCGCAATGCCGACATCTACGCTCCGGGAACCGCCCGCAAGATCCCTGCCGGATCGACCATCCGGTTCCAGATCCATTACTCGAATCAGACGCTCGGCGGCGGGACCGTCGAGAAGGACCGCTCGATGATCGGCCTGGTCTTCACCGACAAGGCGCCGGAGCGGACGGTGACGACCAATTCGATCGGCAACATCATGTTCAGGATTCCGGCCGGAGCCGAGAATCACCGCGTGACGGCCTGCCGGACGATCAAGCGCGACACGACGATCTACGCCCTCGAACCGCACATGCACCTGCGCGGCAAGTCGATGGAGTACAAAGTCTTCTATCCGGACGGGAAGGAAGAGGTCATCCTGAGCGTTCCGAACTACGATTTCGCCTGGCAGACCAACTACATCCTCAAGGAGCCGAAGAGACTGCCCAAGGGAAGCCGGATCATGGTGACGGGAATCTTCGACAACTCCGCGAAGAACAAGTTCAATCCCGATGCGACCAAGGATGTTCGGTACGGAGAGCCGACCTACGATGAGATGATGCTCGGGTTCATGGATTTCGTCACCGAAATGCCGGCCATCGCTCAGGTCGATCCGAAGGTTCTCGACAGCTACACCGGCAAGTACGAGGTCATGCCGAACGTCATCGCGACCGTGACTCGCGAAGGCAACAAGCTGGTGATCTCGATTCCCTTCCGTCCGAAGATGGAGTTCCTGCCGGAATCGGAGAACGCTTTCTTCTCCCGTGAAGGCGAGGCGTCGCTGACCTTCGTCAAGGACAAGTCGGGCGAGGTCAACGAGGCGCTGCTCGACGCGGGTCGCGTTATGAAGGTGAAAAGGGTTAAGGATGGCCCCCAGGCGGGCGGCCAGTAATTGGCAGACGGACAATTGCAGTAAAAAGCGGTACGAGTGAGGGATCGCCGTCGATGCGATCTCTCACTCGTTTTGCATAAACGAGGCGCGACCGACGTCCGCCGGTGATCATAAATCGGGAGGCTGCAAACTATGAAGAGAGTGAGAATGGCGGCATACGCCGCAGTGCTGATTGCCGGGGGAATGACGGCGCTGACGACCGGCAGGGCGAGCGAGCCGAACGTGACCTTCAGCAAGGACGTGGCTCCGATCCTCTACAAGAGCTGCGCCGAGTGCCACCGGCCGGGCGAG